>NZ_JAUBQE010000121.1:0-3568 GCF_036701115.1 Microcoleus sp. Pol1C5
CCGGTGTCACTGATGGTTCCGGTGTCACTGATGGTTCCGGTGTCACTGATGGTTCCGGTGTCACTGATGGTTCCGGTGTCACTGATGGTTCCGGTTCTGGTGTAGTGTCGTTATCCGTAATCGCCACTGTCACCCCTGGAACCACAACCACATTATACTTAGCATCAGTGCTACTCACAGTGTGAGTGATATTACCGCTGTGCGCCCCTTCGACAACCGTATCATCAACAGCTTTTACCGTAACGGGTTGAGCGACATTCCAATTATCCGTAGTGAAAGTCAGAGGCGCGATCGCTTCAATCTGCTCACCTGTTGTGAGAGTGATAGTTACAGGGGCGATCGGCTGCGATTTCAGCACCGCAATATACGTCCCATTCGCGCCGTCTTCTGTAGCAGTTGTTGCCGTGGGAGTAATAGAAATACCAGCGGTATCATTGTCTTTATTGGTAATGCTAACATCCGCTACATCTAGGTTGCTGTAATTCGCATCGGTACTAACAGCAGCCCCCGTGACAATTGTGTAATCAATACCGCCGTCAGCACTGCTATCCTCAACCCCTGTTACTGTTACGGGTTGCGCTGTATTCCAGTTAGCGGGAGTGAAAGTTAAACTATTAGTCGAAACTGTTCCCTCGGCAACATTATCACTGTTCAAACCGATAGTCACATCAGCAGTCGGCTGAGTATTCAGAACCACAGTAAAGTTAGCCTTGGTGCCATCTTCACCAGTAGTTAATCCCGCCGTCGGATTCACCGTAATGCCTGGAGTTTCATTGTCACTGTTGATGACATCGATATCATCAGGATCGAGATTATTGTAATTAACATCGGTGCTGACAGCAGCAGCCGTGACTATTTTGTAAGGTAGAGGGCCATCAGCTACTAAATCGTCAACACCAATTATCGTTATTGGTTGCGGTTGATCGTAGTTAGCAGGAGTGAAAGTTAAGCTCTCCGTTGAAACTGTTCCTTCGGCAACATTGTCACTCCTCAAACCGATCGCAACATCAGCAGTGGGTTGAGAGTTGAGTTGGACAGTTAAGGTAGCAGTGCCACCGACTTCACTTGTAGTTAATGCTGTTGGGTTAATAGTAAAGCCAGCCGTATCATCATTACTGATAGTTGTGGTAGCCGTAGCAGTGGTAAGTGTCGGTGTAGAATCTAATACCGAGGGATTGGACAGCGTAACCTCAAGGGTTTCATTGGCTTCGATCGCACTGTCGCCTAAAACATCAAGAGTAATGGTTTTCGATGTCTCGCCCGCTGCAAAATTAATAGTACCAGTCGCAGCAGTTGCACCGGATGTGCCGCCGATGTTGTTGTAGTCGCTACTGTCAGCAGTACCTGCGATCGCATAATCTACTGTGCTCGCCAAGTCAGTACAACCGCTGCGGGTAACTGTAAAAGTGGCAGCAGTTGTGCCCGAGTTTCCTTCAGTAACGGTTGCAACACCAGCAGTAATCGCATAGTCGATCGGATTAAGCAGAATTGTCACCTTGCTAGCACCCGATCCGATGCGATCGCCTGGCCCTGAAATCACTCTGTTAAATCCGGCGTAAATCTCGGAATTGACTGGCCCGGTAGCATCAACTTGACCGTTGAGGGCGTAAAGATACGGCGAATTCAAGCTATTTTTTAGCCCGCTTTTGTTATCCCACGCCAGTTGTTCGTTGCTGACTTCTAACTCGACACGGGAAGCGTTAGTGACCAAGTTAGGCACATTTCCTGGGGTAAGGAATCCCCCCGCAGGTGTATTGTAGTCATTCCCGTTAACACTCATATTCCCGTTAACAATCTGCATCTCGGCATCGCGACTTTGAGTGCTTGCATCCCCTCCATAGCCGTCGTTTGACGCAGAGTCGCCGAGATTTACCGTCCATCCTGACGGGGCTTTGTCGTATTCAACGATGAATTTGGCTTTCTTGATTTTGCCGTCAAAATTGATTTTGGCTACGGCTTCTAACCAACTGTCTGCGTTTGAGTCTGTAGGGGTATTTACTAGAGAAATAAACGGGTTTGGCCCACCAGTAATTGTCCCTGTTTTGAGGTCTATTTGGTACGGACTCAGGCTTAAAGGTTGACCGTTAGCAGCAATAGTTAGTGTGGTTTGTTTGGTTGTACCGGCTATGCCACCGGTGATTGTGCCAAAGTTGAGGATTGCGGTTTCGGCATTTTCAACTATGTTGTCGGGTTTGATAGTAAATGCAACATTCTGGGTGAGTGCGTCACCTGTTGCACCTGCGGGGAATGTAATCGATGTCGGCGAAAAGGTGTAGTCGGAATTTTCGGTGGCTGTGCTGCTGGGGTCGATGACAATTGGTACTGTTACAGCAGCGTCAGGAGTGGCGCTGATAGTAACGGGAATATTAACTACTGTATCTGCGGTTCCTTCAGTGCCACTGTAAGTTGCCGCACCGAAATTCACCGCCGGGGTGGTATTAAGCAGCACCGAAACGTCGTTAGTCCAATAGTTCGACGTGGCTAGGTCAGGATTCCCATCCCCATTCAAGTCGGCAGCGGTGACAGTCCAGGGATTTGACCCCAAGCTATAGTTGGCGACAGGGCTAAAAGTACCAGTGCCTGTGCCCAACAGAACCGAGAGGTTATTAGCCACAGGGGTCGGGTTGCTGACACCGTTCGCTGTAGCTAAGTCAATTTTGCCGTCTCCGTTAAAGTCACCTACAGTAACGGAACGAGGCTTTGTCCCCACAACAAAGTTAGTGGTAGCCCCAAAGCCACCTGTGCCATTTCCTAACAGTACGGATACATCATTAGAACCTTCGTTGGCTGTGGCTATGTCAGGGTTGGCATCCCCATTAAAATCTTGTACAGCAACAGAATAAGGGTTTGTTCCCACACTAAAACCAGTGGCAGTGCCAAAGCTGCCTGTGCCAGTCCCCAAGAGAATCGAGACATTGTTTGAGGTAAAGTTCGCCGTAGCTAGGTCAAGTTTGCCGTCTTTGTTAAAGTCGCCTACAGATACAGACTGGGGTGTTGTCCCGACGATAAAGTTCGTGGGAGCACTAAAGCTGCCTGTACCTGTCCCTAATAGAATAGAGACATCGTTTGAGTCAATGTTGGCTGTGGCTAGGTCAATGTTGCCATCTCCATTGAAGTCGCCGGACGTAACTGACCAAGGACTCGACCCGACGTTAAAGTTGGTAGCTGTACCAAAACTGCCTGTCCCTGTTCCTAACAAAATTGAGACGTTATTACTCCCCCAGTTGGCAACGGCTAGGTCAAGCTTGGTGTCTCCATTAAAGTCTGCCACAGTGACAGCAAAGGCATATTGGCCCACAGGAAAATTAGTGGGAGCACTAAAGGTGCCTGTACCTGTCCCTAGTAGGATAGAAACGTTGTTACTGGCACGATTCGGCACGGCTAAGTCAGGCTTGGTGTCGCCGTTGAAGTCTCCTACGCCGACGAATTGCGGTTGATTCCCCGCGCCAAAATTAGTTGCAGCACCAAAATTCAAAACATACTCGTAACCCGCTAATACTTCGGGTTCAAATACCAGCGGCGTTTCAATTTTCCCGGTACTTACTTCTAATTCCCAGTCGCCGCCCTT
>NZ_JAUBQE010000122.1:0-3544 GCF_036701115.1 Microcoleus sp. Pol1C5
AAGGTTGTTGTCATTTGTTTATGATTGCTTTATTTGGTTTTCAATGTTCGTGACGGCTTTGTGTTCCGCCATGTAAACAAACATAAAGCATATTCTAAGGTTTGTAAACTATTTTAACAACAGATTAACTAATCAAAGTTATAAGTTTCACTTATCAATATGAATAAAACTGGATAAACAGGTAAGAATGCACAAAAAAGTAGGTAAAGCCTGGAAGCGCGTCGCCTTCAGGCTTGGAAATATTAAGATACAGACTTTTGCTGGCTAGGTATCATAATGAGAGCCCAATAGGGAACTTCAGCGGGTTCGACATCTGCGATCGCCCGAATTCGCTGATTCGGCATAGTTGCGCGTTCTATATACAGTGATCGATCGAACTGTCCCAACTCAATCAGTACGTCCCGGACTTTCGCAAAATGTCGGCCCAGCTTAATAATCACAGCAGCATCAACAACCGCCAATCGATCGCGCAAAACCTCAGCATCCAGCGTCGCAGGCATAATACTTAACACATCGTTACGATAAGTCAGCGGCACTCCCAACGCAGCCGCACTCGCCATTGTCGAAGAAATTCCCGGCACAACTTCCGTCGTAAATGTCCCCGACAAACGGTTGAATAGATACATAAACGAACCGTAGAGAAAAGGTTCGCCCTCACATAGCACCGCCACATCCCGCCCCTCGCTCAGATGTGCGGCAATTTTCTCCGCAGCAATATCATAATAAGGTTGAGACGATCGCGTCGGACTAAAAGGCAACGGCATCGGAATCTCAATTTGCTCCGGGCGCAGATAATCTGCGACGATCGCCCGCGCCAGCACCTTACCATTTTCCATCGCCGGATAGGCAATCACCGGCACCGATTGCAAAATCCGATAAGCTTTCAAAGTAATCAATTCTGGATCGCCAGGGCCAATACCCAAACCGTACAATTTACCAGTAGCCTTAGTCATAATTCATCCTTTTTCGCTAACGCATTCACGGCCGCCGTTGCCATTGCACTGCCGCCGCGCCGCCCGTGCAACGTAATAAATGGCACTCCCCGACTGTTGGCGGCCAGTTCGGCTTTGGATTCGGCTGCCCCGACAAATCCTACCGGGAAACCCAGAATTAAAGCCGGTTTGGGTGCTCCGGCATCCAGCATTTCCAGCAGTCGGAACAAAGCAGTCGGGGCATTGCCAATTGCCACAACCGCACCCTGCAAGTTGTCCAGCCATAAATCAAGGGCCGCGGCCGATCGAGTATTTCCGATTTGCCGCGCCAACTCCGGGATTTCGGAATGCCAGAGGGTGCAAATCACCTGATTGTCAGCGGGAAGGCGTTTGCGAGTGATGCCTTCTGCCACCATCCGGGCATCGCAGAGAATCGGCGCACCTGCGGCGAGGGCGTTGTGTCCCGCAGTAGCTGCACCGGGCGAAGCTGCTAAATCTGCAACAATATCGGTCATGCCGCAACTGTGAATTAGCCGCACGGCTACCGATTCTAAATCGGGCGGCAAGCTTGACAAATCTGCTTCGGCTCGAATTGTGGCGAAGGATTTGGTGTAGATTTCTGTTCCGTCTCGAATGTAGTCAATCATTCTTTAAAACTGCTATGGGAAGTTTGTTGGATTTGTGAAATAGATTTTTTGAATGAACCGCGAAGGCGCGAAGGACGCAAAGGAAGAAATATCGAGAGAGATAGGAAGAGAAATGCTTAAAATCTGTCTTTTTTCGTGGGATATTTTTTCACTTTCAATTCCGATTTTCGGTGCTCAACAACTCCTGCAATTGGTCGATCGCCTGCCGATCGACAAACTCACCCAATGACTCCACAGGCTCCCGAAACCGCTGATACACCCGCAACATTCGCTCGATCGCATCGGGCATCTCGATCGCACTCACCGCCTGAAAAATTTGTCGTCCGAAGGGCAAATCTTTTCTACCCGCATAAATGTCGTAACCTTCGATCGTCTCGCCTCCTCGCTCAATCTGAATTCCCACCAGCGTGATATCAATGGGGTGGTGCTGGGCGCAGGACTTTTGGCAACCGCTGAAATGAATGTTAATCGGCAGGTCGATGGTCAATTTTTGCGCTAAATCCCTCACCATTGCTAGGGCGTGACTTTGAGTATCTGTCGCCGCCGACGCACAGCCGCTGCTGCCGGCACAAGCCACCAAGCACGAATCTAGGCGAGTCGCCGATGAGTGCAATCCCAAATCGGCGACTTGCTGTTTTACCTCAAAAAGCTGGGAGTTGGGGATATCAGAAATCAGCAGATTTTGCCACGGCGTAAGTCTCAGGGTACCGCTGGCTAGCTTTTGGGCTAAATTCGCCAAATTCCGCAGTTGCTTTGATTCTAGCCTACCGATAGGCAGTGCAATTCCCATGTAGGAGAAACCGGACTGTCGTTGAGGATGAATGCCGAGATGTCGGTGATGGGGGAGGGATTTTTCAGATGAGGCATCTTGGCTGTTTTTGGGAAAAGTGCAAGATGTGAATTGCCATGAAAATGGTAAATTCTGCTGTACCCTTTCTAGATAACTTTCCGCGCCCCAATCTGCCAGCAGGTGACGCAAACGCGGTTTTTTGCCATCAATTCGAGGTCTATTTTTGGTGTATTCAAGATAGGTGCTAGCGAGGGCGGCTAATACTGAAATACATTGCGATTCTTGGATTAAAATTCCTGTATCGCCGTTTAAATGCAGCCTAAAAACGATTCCTGATTGGGTTGAACGACCGCATGCAGCTAATAAAATATCGTTGCGTAAAGCCTGGATCGAAACCGATTCTTCGCCGTCGAAGCCAATACTGAACTTAGGCGAAAGTTCCGACAACTCGGAATGTGTTTGCAGGTAATCATCCCAAGCTTTGACTAGCGGGCGAGTATCCAGTAACTGCTGGCGATCGATCCCTGCTGTCGGACTTGCCATAATATTGCGAATCGGGTCAACTTCAACGCGGCGAGACGCTATCCCCAATTCCTGCAAGCGGTTCCAGACTTCCGGGGCAATTTCCGAGTTCACTTCTCGGATTTGCAAATTTGCCCGATTTGTCACTTGCAAACAGCCGGTACTGTATTGATCTGCCAAATCGGCGATCGTCCGACACTGCTGCGCGTTTAAAATTCCCCCCGGAATCCGCATTCTCGATAAAACTCCGTCTCGGGCTTGAGAACCGTAAAATAAACCCGGACAAGTCGGCAAATCAGTCAAAGCTAACAAATAATCTCCTCCCCGTGCTACGCAGGGAATCCAAAAGTAAACGCCCACAAAGCGCCCCCGAAATCGGCATTCTGACTTTTACAGTTGCGGCACAGCGCCGGAATTGCACCGGACTTTCCCGCTTTCAGGTTTTAGAAAGGTATCACGAGCTGACCTACAGAAAGCAAAACCCTCAACTTTCTTAACAAAACTTCTGGCGATCGGCCCTGTCTCTCCTTACATAAGCCTAGCTAATCACACTCATCAGTTTAACTATCGCTCAATCCCTTTACAAACCTTAACAACACCGTTAATAATATAAACATCATCCGAACATTGACAACCAAATACAGCAATCATAA
>NZ_JAUBQE010000062.1:0-42728 GCF_036701115.1 Microcoleus sp. Pol1C5
CAGAGATTTTTGAGAAGAGTTATAATTCGCAAAGCCTTTGCCAGATAAGCTTTGCGAGTTTTGGGAGATGTCTATTGTCGATCGCCCAATTCACTTAAGGCGTTTTCATGGGGTCCAATAGTTGCCAACCCTGCATTGGATTGACTTTGACCATGACGAATAATCCAAATAGACACGGTTTGATATTCCCTCTCATTTAGGGTAAAAATCACTTCTAGGGCGTTGATGAATCACGGGATGAAAATAGATAACTGGGAAATTCCGAAAATGTTCTGAAGCGCGGGAGCATCTCTTATTTGTAAAAACACTTCTTCTGGCTCCATCCTTCTTCCTTCTTCCTTCTTACTCTTTCCTCCTGGCTCCTAACTCCAATTTTGGGCTTGGCTGCTTTCCTTGAGATGCTCCCTGAAGCGCTTGTTTCATTTTTTGCAGATTGAGTTGTTCATACCATAAATCCGCAACGCAGACTATTAAAATTGGCAGGTTTAAATAAATCACTTGAGACGATTCAATTGCTCGATCCGGTTCCTCAATAACTTGTATAAAAAGTTTAATCAGTCATTAGTTAACAGCGAAAAACTAATAACTAATGACTAATGACTAATTAATCTAAGAAGCCCATTAATGCCGAGCTATCGTCAATTTCGTTTGAGGCAATAGGGCGGTTTCCTCCCATTGTGGAGTAAACTTCATCAATGTGCAGAGTGCTGATGCCAATAGGGCGGGCACCGGACATACTGAACATTTCGCTGACTTGCATGGCGCTGGAACCGATCGGGCGATTGCCGAGTGTAGCAACCACTTCAAAGTCGCTGGATTCGACCGGGCGATTGCCTACAATGCCGTAGGTTTCGCTGATGTGCAGGGTGCTAGTGCCGATCGGGCGCTCCCCCGATATCGAGACGATCTCGCTGATGGTAAAATCGTCTGGCCCCACGGGGCGGTTGTCATGCAGGTGTGGCGGCTGATAAAGTTGAATTCCTGTTGCTTTGGCATCCGTGGGTTCTGTCGGTTGGCTTTTGGAACCTCCTTTGCCGCGGCGGGCGATCGCTTTGCCTTTGCCTGTACCTGTGCTCCTCGTATCCATAATTCTTTTCCTCGTTTATTGCTGTTGATTGCTGGGTTCGGACAACTGCTTTTGTGGGCTTTCTGCTTTCTATTTCGGCCGATGATTAAAATAATATTACAAAGTCTAACTATTTTTTTAACGAAATTGCAGAATCTCTGCATTTTTGTTAAGATTTATGGGTAATAGCTACATTTTCCTATGGTAACTGCGGCAGCATCTTTTCAATTGCAAGCGCCCTTCCAGCCCACAGGCGACCAACCGCTAGCGATCGAGCAACTTGTCAAAGGCATCGAAGCCGGGGATCGATTTCAAACCTTACTCGGCGCTACAGGTACGGGCAAAACCTTCTCCATTGCCTCGGTGATTGAAAAAGTTGGCAGACCCACCTTAGTCCTAGCACACAACAAAACCCTGGCAGCTCAACTGTGCAACGAACTGCGAAATTTTTTCCCGAACAATGCAGTCGAATACTTTGTGAGTTATTACGACTACTACCAACCTGAAGCATACATCGCCGTCACCGATACTTTCATTGAGAAAACAGCAGCAATTAACGACGAGATCGATATGTTGCGACACTCAGCCACGCGATCGCTCTTTGAACGCCGCGACGTAATTGTAGTTGCTTCAATTAGCTGCATCTACGGTTTGGGAATGCCCGCAGAATACCTGAAAGCGGCTATTCCTTTGCGAGTAGGAATGGAAGTCAACCAGCGACAAGTTTTGCGAGATTTAGTCAACGTTCAATACAGCCGCAACGATATAGATTTAGGCAGAGGCAAATTTCGCGTCAAAGGCGATGTTTTGGAAATCGGCCCCGCTTACGAAGATAGAATTATTCGCGTCGAATTCTTCGGCGACGAAATTGATGCCATTCGCTACGTTGACCCCGTAACAGGTAAAATCCTGCAAAGTTCAACGGCTTTAAATATTTATCCAGCGCGCCACTTTGTCACGGCAGAAGATAAATTAGAGGCTGCTTGCCAAGGGATAGAACTCGAATTAGAAGACCGACTGGCAGAATTTGAAAAACAGGGTAAACTATTAGAAGCTCAGCGGTTGGAACAGCGCACGCGCTACGATTTGGAAATGCTGCGCGAGGTAGGTTACTGCAACGGAGTCGAAAATTATTCGCGGCATTTAGCAGGGAGAAATGCGGGGGAACCGCCAGAATGTTTGATTGATTATTTCCCGAAAGATTGGATGTTGGTGATAGATGAATCTCACGTCACAGTGCCGCAAATTCGGGGGATGTACAACGGCGACCAAGCGCGCAAAAAAGTATTGATCGAACACGGTTTCCGCTTGCCCAGCGCGGCCGATAACCGCCCTTTAAAAGCAGAGGAATTCTGGGCAAAAGAGAATCAGTGCATCTTTGTTTCTGCTACGCCTGGCGATTGGGAAATGGAAATATCCGAAGGCAGAGTTGCAGAGCAAGTAATTCGCCCTACCGGAGTAGTAGATCCGACAATTTTTGTGCGCCCGACGGAAGGACAAATTGATGATTTGTTGGGGGAAATCAAGGAGAGAGTAAGTCGGGACGAGCGAGTGTTGGTGACGACTTTAACGAAGCGGATGGCGGAAGATTTAACCGAATATTTGCAGGAGAGGGCTATTAAAGTCCGGTATTTGCACTCGGAAATTCAGTCGATTCAACGCATCGAAATTATCCAAGATTTGCAGGATGGTAAATTTGATGTATTGATTGGTGTTAACTTGCTGCGGGAAGGTTTGGATTTGCCGGAAGTTTCGCTGGTGGTAATTTTGGATGCGGATAAAGAGGGGTTTTTGCGATCGGGACGTTCGTTGATTCAAACGATTGGAAGGGCGGCGCGGCACGTTCAGGGACAGGCTATTTTGTACGCGGATAATTTGACGGATAGTATGGTTAAGGCGATCGACGAAACGGATCGACGCCGGGGGATTCAGCTAGCGTACAATAAGATGCACGGGATTACGCCGCAGCCGATCGCGAAAAAGCGATCGAGTAATGCGATTTTGGCATTTTTAGATGTGTCGCGCAAGCTGAATTCTCAGCAGTTGGAGGAGGTTTACGAACAGGTAAACGAGTTATCTTTGGATGAGATTCCTCAGTTAATCGGGCGGTTGGAAGCGCAGATGAAGGCGGCAGCTAAGAAGTTGGAGTTTGAGGAGGCGGGTAAATTGCGCGATCGGATTAAGCATTTGCGGGATAAGCTATTGGGACATTAAGCTTGTTGTCAGGGAATTGAGGGGGATTTTTAACCGCAGATGCACGCAGATAAACGCTGATGAAGGGAGAATTTAAAAGCCTAACATGGCTTTTAGTCGATTGACGATCGGCTGATACTCTTCTGCGGTTAAATCTCCTCGGTAGCCCAAAACACGCTTTATGTCTACAGCGCGTATTTGATCCAGCAACACAGTAGAGTCATAGCGTAGGTTTCCCATTCCCGCCTGAAGCTGCGGATATAGCGTTGAGTTTCGTGTCGCCCAATCTCCTTGTTGTGTCGTCAAGGGAACAACTATTACCAACGAAAACCGCGTTATTCCTGTGACATTTGGCAAAGCTACAATTACCGCAGGTCGAGTGTTTTCCTGTTCGCGACCGGGGGGAATTTGAGCCGGGAAGTTAACTAGCACTACAGCCCTCACCTGCAAAAAATTAGGTGGCTGACTCACAAATTTTCTCTACCTTTTTATTGCCAAGGTCGATCGGGTTTGTTTCTTTAATCCGCCACGCAGCATAGGCTAGAACTTCTTTAAAGTCTTCTTCTTCAAGTTCTGGATAAGTTTGGCGTATTTCTGCTATCGAATAGTGAGACGCCATCATTGAGATGATAGTTTCAATTGGTATGGGTAAGTTGCGAATGCAAGGTTTTCCCGCCATGAATTGTGAATCGGAGGTAATTCTAGTAAATTGCTGGGTATCTTCTTTGCTAGTCGTTGCACTTTGATTGTCGAGAATTACCATTCCAACTCCCGGAATAAAACGCACAGGCTTTGTGCCTTCGAGGGGGTCTACATCTCCCCAATCATAGGGGGGAATTTCATTATCGACGAGGTAAAGTTGACGCCAAGGCGATTTTGCCAATGCTTCCTCGGAAATGTCAGGAAAAAATATTAGCACTTCTGCGATGCCAACGGGAAAACCATTGAGTTTGCTCAACCCATCTATAATGGCGGCTAGGACGGATAAGTTTAGGTGGCTGAGGTTTTCGGCTTTTTCGATCAGTTGGTATACGGTTTCAGGATTGAGTGTTTCGCCCACAGCTTCGACTAAGTTTTCGGGGGTGAAACCTCGACATTTCAAGTATTCGGCTAGTTGTAAGCGAATTGTACTCATGGGTTTAGTTGAGAAAGATTTTAGGGTGAAGTGCGATCGCCCTTTATCATTGTCGTATTTTTTGGATGGGAAGGGCGATCGTACTTTTTACCAGCTTCCTAGTTCTTCGGATGAATATTCGCGTTCCAAGGAGTCCGCTTTTGATGAACCATTGTTATCCCAGGAATCTGACTCGTATTCCCATCCACGGTTTTTATCTTTCCGATCCTCATCCTCAGAGTGTAAGCGTTCTAAGGTAGTCACTCTGTCTTTGAGTTTTTGCATACCGCGCTGAATGTCCGAGAGTATAAGCTCTTGACTAGGGTATGACCCATAAACCATACGGGCTATCTCCCAACCATGAGGATGATCGAGCAGCTTTTCGAGTAGCGTTCGCGCGTGATTTTGTGGTATCATTATTTTGCATAAATTAAATAACATCCAGAATCCTGAGAACGGGTTAATGCAGTTCAATACTACAGTTCTAGAATTCATTGTTTGAATAGAGCGTCCTTAACACCTCCAAGTAGTAGGGACGTTCTTTATTTATTATTAGCACATTAGCTGGCTAGTAGTCAACAAAATTTTTGCGATAAATTATCAATCTTTTTTGTTTATCCTGTGTTATCAGTACAGGAAAACGGGATAGAGAAAAACGAAACAGGATAGGAAATGAGATAGTAATTGAATGTGAGGTATTAATTAACTTAATTAAGGAGTGAAACCGCAAAGCGGGTATTTAGCGTTAAATCCTGCATAGCCACAATTACCCTAAATCCCCATTAGGGATTGAAACAGCTTTATTCTCTGTCAAAAGCGCACCGGGGTGCGTTTTTGAGTGGCAATTAACTTAAATCTCTATTAGGGACTGAAACCGATACATTTAGCAAGATGTGGGACGGAACTTTTAAAAATGCAGTTAACCTAAATATTTATTAGGGATTGAAACTTGTCCGTCATTATTTTAAAAAAGGCCGAGCGCCCTTAACACCACCCAAACCAACTACTTGCTCAATACCACAGCATCCGTACTGCTAGCAAAAGCCGGACGAATAAATTCCTCCTTCTCTTCCAGCGTGATGTAACCCTTATCTACAGCTAGCTGCATCACTTCCTGAAGAAAACCTCTCAGCGCATCTAATACTTGAGTGCGATCGCATTCAAAAACCTTTTCCCAACCAGAAGTTGCAAACTTCCTCAACTAAAACTTACGCAGGGGAACTCAGAAACCGGGTTTTTTGCGATAAAACTTCGTTACAGCTCGCAGATTCACTAAAAAACCCGGTTTCTTGGGCGGAGTGCGTAAGTTCTGTTTATGTAATTTTCGGATATTAAAGTGGTAAGTTGGGTTTTGTTACCTAAACCCAACCTACTAATAAACTTACGGTGTCGGATTCGGATACTTAGCGTGCACCGCATCGATTTCCGCTACAATCTCCCGATCCAAATTCACCTCCAAACTACCGATATTTTCCTCCAACTGTTCGAGACTTGTTGCACCGATAATTGTGCTCGTAACAAACCAGCGCGATCGCACATACGCCAAAGCCATCTGCGCCGGACTTATCCCATGTTTCCCCGCAATCTCAACATACGCTTTCACCGCATCGTTCAGATTAGTTTTATCGTAACGCTGACCAAATCCCGCAAATAAAGCCAACCTAGAATTTTCGGGAATTCCATTCAAGTATTTACCCGTTAACATCCCAAACCCCAAAGGACTGTAAGCCATCAATCCCACATTCTTAAAGCGGCAAGTTTCTGCTAAATTTAGGTGAAACGTCCGATTGCTCAAACTGAAAGCATTCTGAATCGAAACAACTTTCGGCAAACCGTGTTTTTCCGCCAACGTGCAAAACTCGCAAACTCCCCACGGCGTCTCGTTGCTCAAACCCAAATAGCGAATTTTGCCAGCTTTTATTAAGTCAGCAAATACTTCTAACTGTTCCAAAATCGGTACAGTTTCGTGCTCTTGGGCGATGTCGTAATCCGGCGCGCCAAATAGCGGCACGTAGCGATCGGGCCAGTGGATCTGATACAGGTCGATGTAGTCAGTTTGCAAGCGCTTCAGGCTGTCATTCAGGGCTTTTTCGACATTTGGGCGATCGATCTGATTTTTCCCTTCCCGAATCCACTTTAATCGAGTGCTTCTGCCCGCCACTTTAGTCGCTATAATGACTTTATCCCGCTGCTGTTTCGCCAACCATTCGCCGATATATTCCTCTGTTTTTCCCTGAGTTTCCGCCTTTCCAGGGACGGGATACATTTCTGCCGTATCGATAAAGTTGATGCCTCTATCGATCGCAAAATCGAGCTGTTGGGCCGCTTCCTCAACGGTATTCTGCTGGCCGTAAGTCATCGTGCCCAAACAGATTTCCGATACTGATAAGTCGCTGTCGCCGAGTTTTTTGTATTCCATGATTGCGATTGCTTGCTGCAAAATTATCTGCTTCTATATTACCGAAAAAAAATCATTTATTTGCTGAGTCAAAAAAAGTACATGAGGCGCAGCTCTTCCGTAAAAAATCTCCATTTCCCCTCTGCTACTGTGCGCCCTCTGCGGTTAAAATATTTTAAAAGCTATTTGCCCTTAAATGTTAATATAAATAATTAGGTTCCGATAGTTTATGAGTAAGCGCCCGCCAAAAGTTCCGTTTGTAAATCTCTCCCTGCAACACCAGCCAATCCACTCCCAAATAGCAGAAGCTATTGGAAAAATTATCCAGGAAGGAGACTTTATTTTAGGTCAATCACTGACAGAATTTGAAACAGCATTTGCAGCAGCTTCAGGAGTAAAATACGGCGTAGGAGTGGCTTGTGGAACAGATGCGATCGCTCTGGGACTCCAAGCTTGCGGCATTAATCCGGGCGACGAAATTATCATACCCGCTAACACTTTTATCGCCACCGCGATCGCCGTCCTCCAAGCCAAAGCTGTACCTATTCTTGTAGATTGCGACCCCGAAACCGCCCTGATTGACCTCACAGCAGCCGAAACAGCAGTTACCTCGAAAACTAAAGCAATTATACCCGTACACCTCTACGGTCAAATGGTATCGCCAGGGCAGCTTTTAGATTTTGCGAATCGCCACGATTTAATCATATTTGAAGATGCCGCCCAAGCGCATCTAGCTTCCAAAGAAGGATACCGCGCGGGTTCCATTGGTAAAGCAGCAGCGTTCAGTTTTTATCCCAGCAAAAACCTCGGTTCTTTTGGCGACGGCGGGATGTTAATTACTAACGATGCACAACTCGCAGAAAAAATGCGAACTCTCCGCAATTACGGAGCACCCAGTAAATATTTGCACACAGAAATCGGTACCAACAGCCGCCTCGACAATTTGCAAGCCGCCGTGCTCAATATTAAATTACCTTACTTAGAAAAATGGAATCGCGATCGCACCGACGCTGCCCAACACTACAATACTCTACTAGCACCATTGAAACACAAAGGCATTGTACCGATCGCCAACCACAGCAGCAGCGGTCACATTTATCACCTCTATGTTATCAAAATTACTGAGGAAAGCTCGATCGACCGGAACACCCTTCAGGAAAAACTCGCCCAACACGGCATTCAAACAGGCATACACTATCCCCTACCTTGTCACCTGCAACCCGCCTACCAAAACTTAGGCAATCGGGGCGACTTCCCCCGCGCAGAAACCCTGTGCCAACAAATTTTATCATTGCCAATGTATCCCGGATTGAGCAATACTCAGATCGAGCAAGTTGTTCGGGCGATCGTACTATCATTGAATTGCTAATTGTTCATAAAATTTATGCTGGAGGTGTTTCAAGCAGTAGGGTGCGGTTCTCAAAGCGTTTTGGTGTGGAATTAACAAATCTTTAACTCACAGTTTAAAACCCGAAAGCGTTGCGAATCCAGCGCGGCAATCTTAAAACTTCTCAAACCATGCACATCCAGCGCAAAATTCGCATTGTTTTCAAGCGATACCTACTGGCGGAAGGTATCACGGTTCTCCTAGTGCTGCTGTACGCCCCCCTGCTAGTACACTGGTACGACGGCTGGCTCAACAAAAGCATCAGCCTCGAACACGAATATTTCAGCCACGGACTAATTGGTTTGCCCTACGCAGGTTATATTGCTTGGATGAACCGAAAGTGCTGGCGCAGCTTGCCCAACTCACCGCATCCTTTGGGAGGCTTTTTGCTGGTACTAGCCACGCTTTTTTATCTGAGTCGCTTGAGCGATTTAGTAAATTTATCCCTCCCCCTAATGCTGGCCAGCATTTGCTTATCTTTAAAAGGAATTCCCGGCTTACAATTGCAGGCGATGCCGCTTTTGTTCGTATTTCTGGCCTCGCCGAACCACATTCCTTACCTCATAGAACCCTACGCCTTGCCCTTACAGCAATTCATTGCTGAAGCATCAGGCTGGATATTAATTAAGATTGGTATCAACGTGAGAGTGGAAGAAATTTATCTGTACGTAAACGAGCGCATTGTAGAAGTTGCTCCACACTGTGCAGGCTTGAAAATGCTGTTTACCAGTCTTTACGTCAGCTTAATTCTGCTGGATTGGACGGGAGTTTGGAACTCTCGCAAAAAAAGTCTTTTGTTTTTAGTGATTACATCCATTCTTAGCATCACTTCCAACATTTTTCGCAATACTTTGCTAACTTACTTTCACGGAACCGACAGAGAGGCGCTTTTTATTTGGCTACACGCCGGATGGGGGGGAGATTTATATTCTGCTTGTATACTAGGGTTATTGGTACTTCTCCTCAACGGGATGGAAAAGTATTTCCCAAGTCAGTCTGGCAATTAATGAAACAGATGATTTCAGCACAGAAACTACTGCGGCGGTATCAATTATCTAAAATTATGGTACTGGTGTTTTTGCTGGTATTAGTTGGGGCAGTAGCAATTCCCGGCTACGCGACGGGAAGGTGGCCTTGGACAAACCCGCCAACCCTTGCCAACCTCAAGCAATTAAGAAGTGTGCGCCAAAACGGGATAAAAATTCCTGGGTGGCAGGTTATAGCCGTTCAGAATAACGTCCAAATTGGCACTCACAGATGGTTAGTGGAAGAAATTAAAAAGGATAAAACAATTGCCATTTTATTGCTGTTGCCTCAAAATTACCCCAAAAACCAGCCCCAAGTGGAATGGCTAGATATCGATGGATTTCACCGATGGCAAACCGATTCTCATCGTACTTTGAGGTTTACAGTTAAATTAGCACCAATACCCGACCAGCCACCGCCTACTGTCGAGGCGAGGTTTTTCCGAAGCTGGACTCCCCAACAAACTTTTGCTGTCGTGCAGTGGTACGCTTGGCCTAACGGGGGTTCTCCAGCAACCAGCCGCTGGTTTTGGGAAGACAGCATTGCTAGACTCTCGAACCGCCGCGCCTCTTGGGTTGCTGTCAGTATCATCCTTCCCATTCAACCGCAGGGCGACATTAAGATAGCTCAACCCTTGCTCGAATCTCTCGGTGAAAGTGTTCAGGCTAAATTAATTACAGAAACTTTTCGGTTTGAGTAAGCAGGTAGGTGCAAATAAATCAGCCTAGGGCGTGAGCCGATTTTGCCAAAATCAATTGCTTCCTAGTAAATATCAGGATTCAACTCGCCCATAAAATATCTTATTGTTTTTTCTCCTCGCTATATTTAGATGAAACTTACAACTCACGTCATTATTCAAAATAATACTTTTTTAAATCCTCTGAAAATGCGGGAAAAATCCACAATGAAAAATCGCCTCGCTTTTTCATTGGCAGGCCTGTATTCAACTGCTTGGACTATATCTTTTGCTGCTGTATTCTGGGGTTTTAATAGCAAAAATTTTTCGGAAACGGCTTTAGCTCAATCTGTTGTTCCAAGAGACGAGCGGCTTGTGGCGCCACCGCCATTGCAGGTCCCGCCACCCCCGCCTGCCAATTTCAACCGGGATATTAACCCAGCTTTTCGGAATCGGCCCTACCGCCTGGGCCCGGGAGACCAGATTGCTGTTCAAGTTCAGCGCTTCCCAGAGCTAGGTTTTACAGGTCCAATCAGCCCTGAAGGCGTAATTGTACTGCCGCTAATCGGAACAGTAAATGTGCGCGGTCTTACCGTCGAAGAATCACAGCAGCGCCTCCGGGAGCGCTTTGGTCAATTTATTAAAAATCCTCAAGTCTCGGCTGCTTTGCTGGTTCAGCGCCCCGTAGTGGTGACGGTGACGGGGGAAGTGGCAAGACCGGGTTTTTATCCGCTGCAAACCCCCCAGCTTCCTGCGGCTCTGGCGGCGGCTGCTGGGACTAATCCTACGGCGGAACTGCGGGCGGTGCGGGTGCGGCGGACTCTGCCGGGAGGTGCTGTCGCTGAACAAGTTGTTGATATTTTGACACCGTTGCAAACTGGTATTGCTCCACCGGATTTGCGTTTGGAAGATGGAGATGCGATCGTCGTACCATATAAACAGGTTACGCCCGATCGCAAATCCGATCAAGATTTAGCATCTAGGTACAGCCTCGCTGCTGCTGCTGTCCCCGTCCAAATCACTGTTACCGGAGAAGTCAGCAAACCTGGTTTTTACACGCTTCCGGCGGGTTCGGGTCGAATTTCGGCTGCTTTGGTGATTGCGGGGGGAGTGACGGGAAAAGCCGATTTACGGGAGGTAAGAGTGCGGCGGACGCTGATGGACGGTTCCTCGGTGGAGGAACCAATCGACCTCTACACTCCCCTAGCAAACGCTAACGATTTGTTCGATTTTCCTTTGGCATCAGGAGATGTGATTGTCATCCCGGAATTGGACGCTAGTACCAAAAACCTAGATTACGACCAAGCTCTTGTTTCGCGGTCTACTCTGATTAAACCCAGGATCTACGTTCGAGTTTTGAGTTACGCTAGTGGTGGTTTGACCTCGTTCTACGTAGAAAATGGCAGCAGGTTTTTGGATGCTCTCAACAACTTGCCTGTTAATCTTGCTAACTTGCGGAAAATAGCCCTGATTCGGTTCGACGAAAAGCAAGGTAGAGCAATCAACCGTTCGATAGATGCTAAAGCTGCTTTGGAGGGCAATGTTTCTCAGAACCCGATGCTCGAAGATAATGATGTGATTGTTATTGGTAGGAATTTGGTAGAGCGCATTGGTTATGTAATCAATACTTTTACTCGACCATTCCGGGATACTTTGGGATTTATTCTGTTCTTTGAGCAGTTGAGAAATGGGGTAACAGATTTGTTCGGCCCGTCACGTAATGATAGGTAGTCATACCATTTTATATTGGCGATGGGCAATGATTTATAGGATACGAGTTTAGATCACGAACCTACGGTTGCAGGTTTTTAGGGGATTGGTAGAATTAGTCAGTAGTCATTAGTTATCGTTAACAATTAGCAATCTAAAATCTAAAATCTAAAATCTAAAATCGTCATGACTTTATCCGTTGTCAAACGTTATTTAATTGCTTTCGACCAATACAAATGGGTGGGACTGGCTACTTTCGCGGTGACTGTGGGCGTGTCGGGAGTAGTGGCCCTGCAGCCAAAGGCAGCGCCAGTTTACGTTGCAATAGGTACGCTGGCCTACGACAGACCGAGCGTGATTTTTTCATCGACTACTACTAAAATTCAACAGGAAGGACAAGAAATAACTAAAGATATGCTGCTGGATACAAGGGTGGTTGAACCAGCAGCAGAAAAACTCATCAAACCGGAACAAAAATTAAACAAAGAAGAAGCGGCAGAAAAAGTACAAGCTTTGGCTAAAAAGCTGGCAAAAGATGTGCAAGTAAAGATGCCCAGTAAGAATAATGACCCCAGCGCTTTGATTCAAATATTGTACAAAAATGCCGATCGTAAACAAGCAGAAGCGGTAGTAAAGACGCTGATGAACGAAATGGTCCAACACAGCAAAAGTATTAATACTTCTAGACTGCGAGAAACGATCACCCAAATTAACCAGCGTTTGCCAAAAGTAACTCAGGAACTCAGAGAGACGGAAGCAAAACTGGAAGCCTACGAAAAACGAGAAGGAACTTCAATTTTAGCTGCTCAGAGCGGTGCTTTGCCGCTAGCGATTACCAGCAGCCAACAGGAGCAGCGGCAACTCCGCGTGCAGTTGGGAGGAATTGAAGCTCAAATTAACAGTTTGCAGGAGCGCTTGGGATTGAATGTGGAGCAAGCTTACGTCGCTCAAGCACTCTCTGCCGATCCAATTATTGCCCAACTGCGAGTACAATTATTTTCGATCGAATCTCAGCTCAAAATTCTCCGCAGCGACTTGCAGGAGGAACACCCGAAAATTGTAGAATTGCTCAAACAAAAACTTGCTTTTGAGCAGCAGTTGCAGCAGCGGCAATCTGAGGTACTCGGCGGTAACGGGGTGGCTGCTCCGCTCAGAAGTGCCGCTCGAATTCGGGTAGACTCTTCTTTAGATCCTGCCAGACAGCAGTTAGCTCAAACTTTGATTGCTTTGCAAACGCAGCGGGATACGCTGCAACAGCAACTCCAAGGAATCGAGAAAACTGAAAAAGAATTGCGTCGAGAACACGCGACAATCCCTAACAAGCAGTTAGAACAAGCGCGGTTAGCGCAACAAGTGGCGTTCAAAAAAGCTCTCTACGACAAGATGCAGTCGGCTTTGGTAGATGCTGAGGCGGCGGTAGCTGAGACAACGGGGAGTTTGAGAATCGCCCAATGGCCGCAAACTGATGACGTTGAGTCAAACAAGAGAGGTTTGCCCGTGATGCTGGCGGTGGGCGGATTTGTGGGATTGCTGCTGGGCGGGGGGTTGATATTTTTGTTGGGGATGCTCAACGGCAAGTTTTACAGTTGGGAAGAAGTGCGGGCGGCTTTGGTGGAAAAAGAGGTGCCGATACTGGGAGTTTTGCCTGAAGTGACGGTGTTTGATTCCTACGGCGATGAAATAATGCCGCTGGCCTTGGAGGCAAATTCTCCCTATTTGGAATTTTACGAGCGGTTGCGTACTAATTTGCGCCGGATCGGGAACAAACCGGTGAAGGTGGTGTTGCTGACTTCGGCGGCGCCTTTGGAGGGGAAAAGTTTTAGTGCTTACAATTTGGCAATTGCATCGGCTCGATCGGGTAAACGGACTTTGCTAATTGAAGCAGATTTGCGATCGCCTTCTAACGTTGAATCTTTGAAAATTTCTGCAGATCCTCTGGCGACGGTGGAACCTTTGCACTATTACGGCAATATTAGCGAGTGCGTCCTTTTGGTTCCAGAGGTAGAGAATCTATACGTTGTGCCGAGTCCCGGCTTTTTGCGGCAAGCCTCTGCCGTACTAGAATCAAGCGAAATGCGGAGATTGTTTGAGGATGTTCGCAACCGCTTTGATTTTGTGGTGGTGGATTCTCCGGCTTTGAGCGAGTGCAACGACGCGCTGACGCTGGAACCGTACACGGACGGTATGATTTTGGTGGCGCGGCCTGGTTACACTTTGTCTAGTATGTTGTCTGAGGCTGCGGATCAGTTGCTGGAATCTGAGGATGAGGAGTCGCATAAATCCGGGCCGCGGCTGTTGGGAGCGATTATTAACGGTGCTGATATTCCGGTGAAGTTCCGCAATGATCTTGATGAATTGGAGTTGCCTTGGAGTGCGATCGGCGATCGCGCGATCGAAGTGCGATCGAGGCAATTACCACAGCCGTCAAAGCCTAAAAACAAGGCTATTAATAGTAAATTGAGATAATTTATTTGGCTTGATTCTTGTAAAGCAATCCTCAACCAAATGTGAATATTTTGTAGGTGCAACCTAAGCAGCTTAAGCCGAAAGCACCGTTAACAGCCAGTCGATTTGAGATTTGAGATTTGAGATTGAAAAATTGACTCCACAGATGAATCTGGGAGCTTGAACTTCGGTCTAAAATTTTTCGCTTGTCAACAGTGAACAGTCAACAGTCAAAAGTCAAGCTCAACAGTCATTACTTGAAAATGAGTCGATCGCACTATTGATTGGATTCCGGGCGTTTCTGGTGTTTGCTCTGGATAAACTGTTCCAAATCGGCGATCGCATCTTCAAAATCCGACAAATTAATTTTCGCAGGTCTAGTCTTCTTCGGCTGACTCGAAGACTTAGCCTGATGCGGTGGAGATTGAGGTTGTGCAGCTTGACTGCTGTTCGATTCTATAGAATCGAACAATTCATCCAGGGACTCAAAAAATGATTGAGCCGAGGCCCGGCGTAAATCTTTCTGGTCGTCGTCATCCGTCATAAACCACTCCATAGAGTCCAAAAGTTGCCAACAAAGTCTGTCCGCCCAGGCGCGTGCAGATATTAGACCTGAAAACCGACTAAAACAAGCAGGGGGACAGAATTTAACCGGGTGGTGGGAATGCCTGCGGCCCAAGTTGCTGCCCCAATATCAAACCTGCTGCGGGCATTGTCAGCCTTCAAACTGTATTTAACTGTACACCCGCCTACTGAGTGATTTGAGACTTTGTGTAGACCCAGCTCCAAATCATCGACCCTGAAAAAATCTCAGTTAGGGCTCTTTCGTTGTCTAATTAACCCTAGTCTAGTCGAGAATAAGGAGACAGGACTTATGCAACTATTACCGCTGTTCAAGGGTTGCGATGGCAACGCGCCACCTCGAAAGGACGGAGAGACGGTGTTTTTTGCTTGAGTCCTAAGATTTCAAAGGCATTAGGAGATTTTAAGGTGACTCAGGGATTTGATTACGATTTAGCAATTATCGGCGCTGGCGTGGGCGGACACGGCGCGGCCATACACGCGGTTAGCTGCGGGCTGAAAGTGGCAATTATCGAAGCGGGGGACATGGGGGGGACTTGCGTCAACCGCGGCTGCATTCCCTCGAAGGCGCTGTTGGCGGCTTCGGGGCGAGTGCGAGATTTGCGGAATGCCCACCACCTGAAGACTTTGGGAATTCAATTGGGTAGTGTGGATTTCGATCGCGGGGCGATCGCCAATCACGCTAATACTATTGTTAGCAAACTTCGCGGCGACTTGACCAACAGCCTCAAACGTTTGAACGTGGATGTCATCCAAGGTTGGGGCAAAATTGCCAGTGCTCAAAAAATTACCATCGAAACCGATAAAGGCGAGAAAACTATTACCGCCAAGGATATTATTCTCGCTCCTGGTTCGGTTCCCTTCGTCCCCCCTGGGATAGAAATTGACGGCAAAACTGTATTTACCAGCGACGATGCTGTTAGGTTGGAATCGCTGCCGAAGTGGATCGCAATTATTGGCAGCGGTTATATCGGTTTGGAGTTTTCGGATATTTACACGGCCCTAGGCTGCGAAATTACGATGATTGAAGCTCTAGATCAGTTGATGCCGACTTTTGACCCGGATATTGCTAAGTTGGCAGAACGAGTGTTAATTGCACCCCGCGATATTGAAACAAAAGTGGGTGTTTTGGCTAAGAAGATTATTCCTGGTTCGCCAGTAATTATTGAATTAGCTGATTTCAAAACGAAGGAAGTTGTCGAAGTTTTGGAAGTAGATGCTTGTTTGGTAGCAACTGGTCGGGTGCCGGTGAGCAAGAATTTGGGGTTAGAAACTGTTGGCGTGGAAACGATGCGCGGTTATATCCCAGTTAACGATAAGATGCAGGTTTTGGCAGCGGGAGAACCGGTGCAAAATTTGTGGGCGATCGGCGATGTTAATGGCAAGATGATGTTAGCGCATTCTGCGTCTGCTCAGGGAATTGCTGCGGTGGAAAATATTTGTGGCCGTGCCCGCGAAGTTGACTATTTGAGTATCCCGGCGGCGGCGTTTACTCACCCGGAAATTAGCTATGTGGGGATGACTGAACCTGCTGCCAAAGAGTTAGGAAAAACTGAAGGGTTTGAGGTCGGTTCTGTCAAGAGTTATTTTAAGGGAAATTCTAAGGCTATTGCGGAGGGTGAAACCGACGGTATGGCTAAGGTGATTTACCGGAAAGATACTGGGGAGTTGTTGGGAGTTCACATTTTCGGTTTGCATGCTTCGGATTTGATTCAGGAGGCGGCAAATGCGATCGCCCAGCGCGATTCTGTTAACAATTTAGCATTCCGAGTTCACACTCACCCGACGCTTTCGGAAGTGTTGGATGAGGCGTTTAAACGGGCGGCTGGAGCGGGAAGTCATTAATTTGTAGGGGCTGTTTTCTTGTTTTATATCCCCGACTTGTTGAGTAAGTCGGGGATTTCGGTATTCTGTTTTAGGGCAGTGGTAGAGCAAGTTAAAGGTGATGAAAGTGCTCGCAATTGCATCTTTTAGCATTCTCCAGAACAGGCAAGATGCCTGTTCCACAAAGAGTAAGTTTTTTTGTGGGGTGGGCATCCTGCCCGCCCGTAAAAGGCTTATTGAGAAATGACATTCCCTCTTTGCGAATGTTCCGCAATAAAGGCCCGTTATAGTGCGTAAATCGCTGTTCGTCCATAAACAGACAGCTAACGATTTCATCATTTTGGAGCGACAAATCGGCTCGAATGTGGCTGGTTCTTTTAATTTATTCGCCTGGGTTTACTTGCCCTTTGAGGACGACTAAAATATCAATGTCAGAGTCGGGGCGTGCATCGCTTCTGGCTTGGGAACCGTAGAGCACCATTTGGGTGAGGCGATCGCCGTAGAGTTGCTCGAAGTGCGATCGTAATTGCATCAGTATGTTCTTAAGTTTATCGTTAATGCTCATATTTGTAGTAAATGATTGGAGGGCGATCGGGATTGTTTCGTTATACCAAATATCCCACTCCGATTTTCTCCTACTCACAATAGCTTGTCTCATCAATGGTTGTCAAAGCGGTAAATTTCCCTAGGGTCTGGGAGAAACAGAATTAGTGATACTCAAAAAAAAAGCGATCGCACTTCAATAATAGAAGGGCGATCGCTTTTTCAGCAGCTAAGTCAATTCTCAGAAATACCAGAGCAACATAGCCTGTGTCTAGCATTTTTAGGTCATGGATTTAAAGACTATTGGAGTTGAGCTGCTTCAATTATAGCCTTGACCATATTAATAGCTTCCTTGATAGGTATTTGACCACTTTCGATAGCCCTCATTAAATCCTGAGCCTCTTTAGGGCTAATTAAATTAAGCCTAACTGGTTCTTTCAAAGAAACAATAAATTTTGTCTTGTCACTCTCTCCAAGCTTAGATGCCCTTTCTTTTGTTTCAACCTCTCTTAGCTGTTCTTTGAGCTGTTGGAGCATTTCTGCTTTTTTCCCTTCGTTGAAAGTGCCATCAAAAAAGATCCTCTTTGCTCCAACGAGAGCTGCTGCACCTAATGCTGCACCACCAACAACCAATCCTACTGGGGGTGCAACGGCTACTAGCCCAAACAATATGGATGTACCGCCGAAAGCCGCAACAGCAGCACCAGCAGCACCAGCACCTACCACACCAATCCCAATATCAGCTAAAATTCCTAGCTTATCATGAGGATTTTTTTCCAATTGCTCGATCGCTTTAAGGATTTGCTCCTTAGTTAGGGTTTTATTTCCTGACATATTAAGCCTCCTGAGTGTTTCAAATTTTCTTATTTAAGCAGTGATAACGTGGCTAAAAACTGCATTAAAAACATCAATCATTAGTTGAAAAAACAATTGGGCGATTTGAATAAAGTCTTGTGTTACTCCAACTATGCCATCTACTTGACGGTAGCCTTGATCTAGTCTATGTCCAGCGATCGCACCAACAGTTATACCTAGCACTGCTGCCAATGGCGCTAACACTGGGCCTATAATTGGTACTGAACTTGCCAATAGCCCCACAGCAGCTCCTAGAGCAATGCCAGTAGCTAAATTAGGATGTGCCTTGACAAACTCGATAATTTTGATCAGAACAATTTTCCCTACAGCCAAAACTTTGTTACCAGCTTTTTTCGTGTAGCTAGCTAACTCGTGCAATCTGATGGTGACTTCGTGGGGCAAGCCGCAATCATTTAACCAGACATACAACTCGCTACTACTCATTGAATCGGCATCTACTTGCCAGAGAGCCATTTTTAAGTTTGCTTGGGGGAGGGATAATGCTTGTGCAGTCATTTTTTTCCTATGGGAAAGCTATAATAGTGCCTCTTAAATATGATTGTCACTATAAAATCTCAGTCTTGTCCAGTCGGAAAAAGTAGGCTCAAGTAGGCACTTTTATATTATTTGCCATTTACCCACGCCAGAAAAAGCTGGACAAACTCGATCGGGTCGGAAAAAGTCGGATCGAGTAGGATATAATAGGCAAAACCCCAGCATCAACCCGACCTATGGACGTTCAAGAAGTCTTAAAACTTGCCGACGACCTAGTTTTTATCAATACGGGAAAACACTTAGACAATCTGCAAGAAAGGATACTGCGGGGAACTTTACAAGGTCAGAAATACTCAAAAATAGCAGATGAATCTCACTGTAGTGAAGGTCACATTAAAGATATTGCCTCTGCATTATGGAAGCTACTATCAGAAGTATTAGGCGAAGAAGTCAATAAAGGAAACTTTAGAGTCAGATTGGAGCAAGTAAAATTCTCAAATCTCTGGAACTTCAATAAAGATATTGTACAAATTGGTGAAGTCAACTTCTGTGAAAATAATTCACAGTCCCCAAAAGTCCCCAATTCACCCACCGATGAAGAACCTCTAAACAAAGGCAACACTGAACCACAATTGCGTCAATTCTTAGCTGAAATGCCTAAGTCGGGAATTTTCTACAATCGCACATCCCAACTCGCCACCCTCAAACAGTGGATTCTCCACGAAAACACCAGCCTACTGGGCATAGCCGGCATAGTCGGCATTGGCAAAACCGCACTCGCCGCACAACTTGTCCAACAAATCAAAGATGAATTTGATTTCGTCATCTGGCGAAGTCTCGCGACATCTCCACCCCTCTCAATACTTCAAACAAATATAATTCAATTCTTCTGTAGGGGCGGTGCCCCCGTGCCCGCCCCTAATGCCGATGGCGTGGTTGTCCCAGAGAATGGGGCAACCACAGGGGGATTGCCCCTACTGGATTACTTGCAAAAATACCGCTGTCTGCTGATACTCGATGACGTACAAATGATAAACAGCAGCGGACAACTCGCTGGTAATTACCAACTTGGATACGAAGATTACGGCACACTATTCAGACAAGTAGGAGAATTATCTCACAATAGTTGTTTAGTGTTGCTCAGTTCGGAAAAGCCTAGAGAAATCGCCGCATTAGAAGGTAGCAACCAGCCAGTTCGCTCATTACAACTGAATGGTTTAGGTGCTGAAGCGGGGGAAATCCTTAGAGAAAAAGGTTTAGCTGAACATGAAAAATGGTCAGAACTAATTGAACAATACAGAGGCAATCCCTTGTGGTTAAAAATAGTTGCTACAATGATTCAAGATTTATTTAACGGCAGCCTATCGGAATTTTTGTCTGACGATCCACTATTTTTAGGTGATTTAGAATTATTACTGAATAACCCATTTAATCGTTTATCCGAGTCAGAAAAACAGGTAATGTCATGGCTAGCGAGTGAAACCGCGCCAGTTTCCCTCTCAAAAGTGCCCGATAATCTGCCATTATCTCGATCGCAATTTTTGAAAGTTATGCAATCCTTGGGACGGCGCTCATTAGTTGAAAAAATCCCGGAGCGCGATCGCACATTTTTTACCCTTGCACCGGTACTAAAAGAGTATGTCAAAACTAACTATTCCCGCCCAAACATAGAAAAAGAAGCCCGATCGCCCTTTTAGTAAAATTGGGGTTTTAGCCATTCGCACTTAAATTTTATAGAATTAGGTATCTGCAAAACACCTGAACGATCGCTCAATGCACGTTATCAGTCGCAAAAAATTAAGAGACTACTGCCAAAATCATGCTGATTCCTGCGAAGCCCTCGATGATTGGTACAAGATTGCTAGTCAAGCCAACTGGACTAAACTTATTGAAGTTCAAACTATTTATCCTCAAGCTGAAGCCGTTGGAAATTTTACAATTTTCAACATCAAAGGAAATAAATATCGCTTAATCGTAAGTCTTAACTATCAAAAGCAGATGGTTTATATCAAGTACATTTTGACTCACGCAGAATATGAAAAAGACAACTGGAAAAATGACCCTTACTTTTGACTCCGACAGGTACAGCAGCCTGCTATCTCAATATCAACCTCGAATCATCAAAAATGAAGATGAAAACGAGACTTTTTTAGAAATAGTTGAAAACTTGCTCTGTCGGAAAAATCTAACTCCCGAAGAAGATACTCTGTTAGAACTTTTAGTCAAACTAATTGAGGATTATGAAGAAACTCACTATCAACTGAATGCTTCAAGTCCCCACTCAAGACTTCTTCATTTGATGGATGCTAGAAGTTTAGAAATAGCAGATTTGGTAGAAATTATTGGCACAGTTGAGACGGTAACTGAAATCGTTAACGGTCAGCTAGAAATTAGCAAAAAACAAGCTGAGGCTTTGGGAAAATTTTTTCATGTAAATCCGGGTTTGTTTCTGTTTGATTAATCGTAATAGAAACTTCTATCATAATAATAGATTGACACTTGTGGCGATCGCCCTTTATCCCCGTATCATGCTTCAAATCCGCCGCCTTCCCCCCAGCACCTCTTCTTAAAAAACTTCCTGCGAGCAATCTGAGCCCTTGTTGCTGTCGGGTTTTGTCAACTGGCATTTTAGGCCGATCGCACAGCAGCCGATTCAGCAACACTCTCTTCATCTTTCTCGCTCAAACCAGTTCCAAATTCAGTATATTGCCGCACATTAGGATGTCGAAAACCGAGTACAATATCTTCTTTAGGAATACCTGCTGCAAGTAAATCAGTCGCCACTCCTTCTTCGGTATCATCATATTGAATCCAAATTTTATCGCCGATTAAATTGATGTGAATGGGTGTGGCGTGAAGGTATTTGTCCTCATTCCAACCAATATCCAAGACTAAGTAGCTTCCTCGTTCATCATCAAAGAGAACTTGGGAATTATATCCGTCCGGTATGGCAGCGCGGTAGTTGGCGTGTTCTTGCAGTAGGGTTTTGATAATTTCTTGGTATCTTAATCGGGTATCCATTGAACTATCGCCTCACTTTGATCGTCAAAAACAATCAGTTTTACAATCTGATTTTTTAATAACACTTGTCCTAATTCTATGGTAAATACGCTATTAAAAGTTGGTTGAGAAATTGCCAAATAGAGACTTCTATCGCTCCGCATTTCATTAAGCACTTGGCGGTAAAGAATGTACTGCCCCAAAGCCTGCTCCAAATCTTTTACATCCGATCGTCCCACAAAACTCTTGACCTCAACAACAATTTTTTGGGTTCCTTTTTCGGCATTAATTAGACGCTCTGCACCCAAGTCTGCCGATAAACGCTTGCGACCAATTTGCAGGGGAAATGGATCGTGAGTAATTATCCAGCCATCCTTTTGTAAGGCACGCTTAACTGTATCGTGATAAATATCTTTAGCTGGCACGCATTAGCTCTCAGGCTAGGAGGATTTACTGTAACCATTATATAATACGTTGACACTTGTTACGATCGCCCTTTATCCGCCTATCATGCTTCAAATCCGTCGCCGTCCCCCCAGCACATCCGTCTCCGTCCTCTACCTCAGCTACCAAATCGCCGTACCCGACGCCGAACCCCAGCACATCCTCGAAGAAATCGTCTGGCAAAAAGAAGCTGAAGTCGCCCAAAAACGCGATCGCACTCCCTTATCCGAACTTCACAAAAAACTCCCCTTTGCACCGCCAACTCGCGACTTTCTTGCCGCCCTTAAAAACGGTAAAACCACACCCGCTATCATCGCCGAAGTTAAAAAAGCTTCTCCCAGCAAAGGCGTAATTCGCGAAGATTTCGACCCAGTGGCGATCGCCCTAGCTTACCAACAAAACGGCGCCAGTTGCATCTCCGTACTCACCGATGAAAAGTTCTTTCAAGGCAGCTTCGACAACCTCGCTAAAATCCGTGCCGCCGTCGATTTACCCTTACTTTGCAAAGAGTTTATTATCTATCCCTACCAAATTTATCTCGCCCGGATTCACGGCGCGGATGCTGTATTGTTAATCGCAGCCATTCTATCTGACAAAGACTTACAATATTTTGTGAAAATTGTCAAGACATTGGGCATGACAGCTTTGATAGAAGTTCACACTCTCGAAGAACTCGATCGAGTATTAACCCTACAAGGCGTCAACCTAATCGGTATCAACAACCGCAACCTAGCAGACTTTTCCGTCAGCCTAGAAACTACCACTCAACTATTAGCCGATCGACAAACCGAAATCCAAGCAAAAGGCATCCTCATCGTCAGCGAGTCAGGAATCCACACTCCCGACGACTTAAATCAAGTTGCCAGCGCCGGCGCCCAAGCCGTTCTCATCGGTGAATCCCTAGTCAAACAGCCCGATCCGGGTGCAGCTTTAGCCTCGCTGGCAGATCGCCCTCCGAGCCTGTGAAAGGCGAGACCGCTTGACAAACCACCCTTAATTCTGATAAAAAATGATTAAGTAGGTAAATAATGAGAATTTCTAGCCTGCATCGACTCAAGCGCTTGACTGTAAAAAAAATAGCACTCAAAGCTATATTGCATAGAAATATTTTGCCAGAAAGCAATTAAATCTATTCTGTAAGCGGGTCGATCGCCAAATTTAGCGTGTCCAACGCACCCAGCCCCGAATATTCTATCGGCAAAGCAGGGGTTGCTGTACGGTTAGAAAACAAATAAAAAATCGGGCATCTAATGTTCACCTGTGATGCCTCATGCAATTGCAATGGGGTATCGGTTCGCTGAGGTATATTAGCTTTCATGGAGCCAATCCCCCTTCCTTCGTACATTCATTATGAATTGCTACTTCAATTGTTAGAACGCAAAACGATGTTTGCTGTCAGTCCACAATCGCCGCAGCAGCAACAAGTGCACCAACTTATTATTACACTGCGTAAAGCCCTTGCCATTCAAAAGCAATTAGAACAAAGCTGCGAGCGATCGAACTTAGCGGTAGAACACCGCTGGTCTCTAAATGAAATTAACCACAAGGGAGTTAAAAGTTAAAAAAGTTAGAGTAGCGACGTGACGTATCGTATTTGATTTATTCTATATAACTCCCACAGAAAAACTTAGGACAATATCATGGACAACAAATTAATGCTGATGATTCCCGGCCCGACGCCGGTACCTGAAGCGGCCTTGTTAGCGATGGCAAAACACCCGATGGGCCACCGCAGCAAGGAATTTGACGGGATTTTTGCAGAATGTACCGAAAATTTGAAATGGCTGCACCAAACTAAAAGTGACGTGCTGAGTTTAACCGTTTCCGGTACCGGCGCGATGGAAGCTGGGATAATTAATTTCCTGAGTGCGGGCGATCGAGTTTTAGTGGGCACTAACGGCAAATTTGGCGAACGTTGGGCCGAAGTCGCCGAAGCTTACGGTTTAAACGCCGAAATTATTAAAGCCGAGTGGGGCCAACCTTTAGACCCCGAACACTTCCGCGAAAAACTCGAAGCAGATACAGAGAAGCAAATCAAAGCTGTCATCATCACCCACTCGGAAACCTCTACCGGCGTCCTCAACGACCTCGAAACCATCAACCGCCACGTTAAAGCCCACGGTGAAGCTTTAATTATGGTCGATGCCGTCACTAGCTTAGGCGCTGTCAATATTCCGATGGACGCTTGGGGAATCGATGTCATTGCTTCGGGTTCTCAGAAAGCTTACATGATTCCTCCTGGTTTGGGTTTTGTGGCCGTCAGTCCCAAAGCTTGGGAAGCTTACAAAACTGCGAAACTGCCCCGCTATTATTTGGATTTGGGTAAATATAGCAAAGACGCTGCCAAAAATACCACTCCTTTTACTCCCCCTGTCAATATGTTTTTCGCCCTGCAAGCATCGCTGCAGATGATGAAAACAGAAGGGTTGGAAAATGTTTTCGCGCGACACAAACGTTTAATGACAACTACTCGCGCTGCTGTAAAAGCTTTAGGTTTGCCGTTGTTTGCTGCTGACGATGCCGCCAGCCCTGCGATTACTTCGGTTATGCCGCCAGCATCCGTAGATGCTCAAAAAGTGCGGACTTTGATGAGAAAGAGATTTGACATTGCTCTCGCCGACGGACAAGACCATTTGAAAGGTAAAATCTTCCGAATCGGTCATTTGGGCTTTGTGTGCGATCGCGATATTCTAGCAGCAATTTCCTCTTTAGAAGTCGTGTTGCGAGAATTGGGTCATGAAGGCTACACTCCTGGTGCCGGCGTTGCCGCTGCTGCGAAGTTCTTGGCTGAATCCTAAACTCAGTTGTTAAAGGATTTTGGATTTTTGATACTCTCTAAAATCTAAAATCCTTTTAATATGCTTCGGATAACCAATCAAAGATTTTATCCAACTGTTCGAGAGTGACTAAACCGTATTGCCACAGAACCATCGGCAAGGAATTCGGGTCTTTATCGCGCTGCCGCTGTTTGTTATCGCCGACACGTTCGGCGACAGCAATTGACGCGGGCGAAATTGCCAAATCTTCTTGTAAAAATCGAATTAATCGAGTGTATTTAGCGGGTGCCATGTGATTTCACCTCTAAGTATAGGACACCATTTTCTGATGTGAACCTGATGTTTTTGATGAGTAATAAGCCAGTTTTAAATTTGTCTTGTTACCGTCGATAGCTTTTAAAACGCTATTAACGCTTGAACTGCCAAACGTAATGCTGAGTGCGAGCGCACAAGCTAACCTTTCCCAAAAAGTGAAAGGTTTTGCAATTTTGCTGATGTCGGCCCGATCGACTTGCGATCGCGATCGAACTTAAACTGAATACCTCGGCATCTTTGCAGCGCGAATCAGAATTTATTCTGCTACCTAAAACTACTAAACCAGGTTCAGAGTTTAACTTCATCTGCCGAAATGCAGAATCCGCAAATCTACTTCGGCAAAATTAGTTAGATATTTCGATCGAACCCAAAACTGCTACCAGAAGTTAAGTTTGCCAATTACCGCCAATTAACTTGGCTCGTAGCATATTACTTTAGATAGGTTTAGTAGATTTAGCTCGATCGTCAGAACTTCCAGAGAATTTCTTTTCGTGTTGCTATACCTTGAGGCTGAGTATCGTCTCTCAGGATTGGTAACGAGTCGCTGACTCGTCTCATACCTGCGACCAACAATCTACAGCTTCCGGAAACAAGCTCAAGTCCTGACTGGCTGAGATCGACATCGTAGCAAATCTTCGGGTGTTTGTACTGAATCTTACATTAATATTCTAATAGATTTAATCAATTTTTGTAAAGTTTCTAAATTTTCGCCGGTATTCCGAAGGCAGGGGGCTCTCTGGGCGATGGAAAGCGGGGGATTGTGTCTGTCTGCAGGTTTTACTGAAACAGTCCGAAGTTTTACTGAAAAAACTCGATTTCAAGACGATCGCCCACTTTGACACCGAGTTCAGCAGCCCGCCCGCCCCGGAGTTCAATAACTCGATCGACAGCAGTATCGGGCCCGTAGGTAGGACAAGGATCTGCAGTACAAGGAGGTGCAGAAACTTCGATCGCCTCAACCACCCCATCCCGGACAAAAATCATATCCAGAGAAATCTTGCAATTTTTCATCCAAAAATTGACCCGCCGCGCCGCTTTAAACTCAAACAGCATTCCTCTGTCATCCGGCAAAGAAGTTCTGTACATTAAACCCATAGCCTGCTGTTCCGGTGTTTTCGCCACTTCGAGTTCGATTGGGCGATCGCCTATCCGAGCTCTAGCAGAAACAGGCAGCACTTGACCCGATGTTTTCGCCGTCGGAGACTGATTCGCCAAAATACCAGTAGCACCAGCATTCGCCACAGGTAAAGTCGGCGAACATCCCAGCAAAAATATACTTACTCCAATACCGAGCAAAGTAGCTAAATAATTCATATTGATTTTAGATTTTAGATTTTAGATTGGTAATTGACCATTGGACATTGGAACTAGCCAACAGTCAACAGTCAACTGACTGCTTCAAGCTTCTCGCATCACATAGCCAACACCGCGCACAGTCTGAATCAAACGCTTTTCGCCCTCATCTTCAATCTTGAGTCGCAGATAGCGGATGTAAACCTCAATTACATTCGACTCGCCCAAAAAGTCGTAACCCCAAACATTTTCCAGAATTTGTTCCCGAGTCAAAACCTCGCGGGGATGTTCCATCAAATACTTTAGCAGCTCAAATTCCTTCATCGTCAGGTCGATCGCCCGTCCATTGCGTAGAGCCCGCCTAGAGGCCAAATCCAAAACTAAATCGCCAAACCTCAATTGTTCGTTGCTGCTGTTATCCGGCTGCAAATACAAGCGCACCAACTGCAAAAACTCCTCAGTGCGGTAAGGTTTAAGAAAATAATCATCCGCCCCAGCTTCCAGACAAGCTACGCGATCGTCAACTGTATCACGACCGACCAGTAGCAGCACCGGCACTCGATTGCCAATACTTCTAAGGTAAGAACACAGTGACAGCCCCGACTCAGCGCCAAGTATCCGGTCAATTACAATCAAAGCAGGCTGCAATTCACGGGCTAAATTTTGGCCGGTGGCGGTGTTAGAAGCTACTACCGGTTCGTAGCCGGAGGATTTTAAGTCGAGACTCAAGTGTCCGGCGAGAACTTCGTCTGTTTCAACTAGCAGGACACAGGGATTGCGATCGAGAGTAATTGCTGCCATTGAATTGACCTGTGAAGACCATAACTGTTCTAGCACGTCTTAAGGAATAGAGGGAGAGGGGGAGAGAGGGAGAGGGGGAAAGTGGGAGAATGGGAGAATTACCAATTACCAATTAAGCTATTTGGCATTTAAATTGAAGCTTGCTCGCCCCGGGCTATCCTGCCCGCCCCACAAGAGTTTAAGTAAAAAGTAGTTTACAAATTAAATGCGCTACAGCTTACCAATTAAAAAATTGAATAATTTATGAGCATCATCGTATTCGGCAGTATCAACATCGACCTAGCAGCAAAAACTCCCCGGTTGCCACAGCCAGGGGAAACTACCATCGGTAGCAATTTTTTCACAGCAGGCGGCGGCAAAGGAGCAAATCAAGCCGTCGCCGCCGCCCGTCTCGGCACTTCCACCCACATCATCGGTCGCGTCGGTAACGATAAATTTGCTGAAGAATTATTGACAAATTTACAATCTTATGGTGTAAATACAGACAATGTATTAATAGACCAAAACACTCATTCAGGAGTGGCAATTATCGCCGTAGACGAGACAGGTCAAAATAATATTATTGTGATTCCTGGCGCGAACAATAATGTCGGTGAAGCAGATATAGAACGTCTTCAAAAACTGTTAACAGCAGCTACATCCTTGCTGTTACAGTTAGAAATTCCCCTGGAAATTGTCCAAAAAGCTGCGAAAGCTGCTCGTCAAGCGGGGGTGCGAGTTATTCTCGATCCAGCACCGGCTAGGGCGGATTTGCCACTGGAACTTTATCCGCTAATTGACATTATCACGCCGAATGAAGTGGAAGCGGGCCAGTTAGTCGGTTTTCGGGTGAATGACACGGAAACAGCGATTGTAGCTGCCAAACACTTGCAGGAGCGTGGGGTCAAGAATGTTATTGTCAAGTTGGGCGATCGTGGGGCTGTTGCTGTTACTGCCGATGAAACCTTTTTTGTACCGGCTTTTGCTGTGGAGGCGATCGACACTGTGGCCGCTGGCGATGCTTTTAACGGCGGCTTGGCCTCTGCATTAGATGCCGGTCTGTCCTTGTCAGAGGCGGTGCGGTGGGGCGCAGCAGCGGGCGCTTTGTGCACAACTAAAGTGGGTGCTCAAGGTGCTATGCCCGATCGGGCAACTTTTGATAAATTTTTGCAGAATTTAATTTAAATTTATGAGAAGGAGTCAGAAGACAGAATTAAGAATTCAGAATTCCCCAGGCATGAAGTCAGGGGTTCCGGTAAGGAAATATTTTTTTATTGTCTCATATTAAAATCGGAGGCTTTAAACCTCGATTATCCATCCTGTCCCACAGAACCCATTCTTGATTCTGGGTTCTGAATTGTGAATTTTTCTTTGGTAAGGTGCGCCGAAGAGCACCCTACGTTAACTTTCCAAACGCGCATTACTGGAACTTGTAAGGTGCGCCGCATAGCACCCTACTTGTCTACTTTTCTGGCCGCTGAATAATTGTTTCAGCTACCCGCCGCTTGACTTTTGGATCGATACCAATCAGCCGCACGTATTCGCCGCCGTGTTCCGCCAAACAAGTTTCTAAAGATGCAACCACATCTTTTTCCTGTGCACTGTTAATCGTCGCGCAACTTTGCCAAGAACCAGTCTTAAATCGGCGATTATCTGCATATTCCATGCCTATTTTGCAGCCTCTTGCTAATAACTGTTTTACTTGTTCCAATACCTCAGAACTCAGCCGCGCCGCATGACCGTTACCACTTTCAGAACTTGTTGGCTCGACGTAAGCCTTATAATATTTCGATGACGGGTCGTTTAATTGACTTTGCGTTGGGACAGCAGCCGGAGAATTGGGGGTTCCTTGAACGTTGAACAGGCGCGATTGGTTGTATTCATCTACTAAGCGCATTTCCTGAATCCGCTTTTGTTGACCCACCATCAAATTGCCCATTTCTAATAAATGAGCGAGGCTGAAATTCGGGTTCTGGAAATCGGGCGCTGCTTCCAAAGTGTTTACCAAACGCTTGGAAACTCGCTCAATTCCTACTTGGTGAATGAATTCGCGGATTTGTTCGTCATAAATGCGCGATCGCAAAGCGCTAAAAAAGTCGATCGCCTGATCGGGAAAATGATCGACTAACCCCACAATCTCGGTTTTGGACAATTTGTCAGACTCAAAAATTCCCCCAACAATGCCAATTTTATCATCCCGGCTGGGTTCCCAATAAAACTTTTCCATCCGCCCGTCGCGAATCAGCGGCGCGTACAGCGTAGAAAAATCATTTCCGGTGACAATAATCGGCACTCGGTGCAGCGGCGTACTGTCATAACTTCCCGGTAACTGCACGTTAGTTGGATTGTCAGCAATATTCATCAGAGTCGCATTGACCATCTGAGTATTGACAGTATATTGAGTAGTAGTATCGAACCTGCCAGCACCGGCATCCAAATCGTTAATAAAAATGGCGCACATCTCGCCGCGCACCCGAATTTGCTCCGCCGCTTCCCGGTAGCGCAAGCGAATTAAACGCGCCGGATCTCCGGCATCCGGGCTTTCTAATTCCCCACCAGATATCATCACCGGTTCAAAGCCCATCCGCCGAAAAACCAGTTCGGTTTGAAAAGTTTTGCCTTCTCCTTTGCGGCCGTGAATTCCCAAAATTAGGGGAACTCTTACCCCGGGCAAATTTAAAAAGTTCTTAGTGACGTGCACCGCAACTTTATCGAGAAAGTTAGGAGAAATGTAATAACTCATCAGTAGATTTGTGAGGGATTAATTGAAGTTACTGTTATGATTTTATGACAAAACTAACAGCCTGCACCGCTAACCTGGATTTTTACCGTACAATCGAGGTCTGAATATTATGTGTTAAGGAGCGATTCGTGAGTCCAGAAACCTTACTAAAAGAACCAAACGTGCAAGCCGAAGCCAGTCTCTTCAGTTCTGAGAGCTTCGACAGCTATGTAATGACAACTTACGGGCGTTTTGCGATCGCCCTAGAACGGGGCCTCGGCTGCCGCGTTTGGGATACCGAGGGCCGCGAATATCTCGATTTTGTGGCTGGTATTGCTACCTGCACTCTGGGACACGCCCACCCAGCAATGATTGCAGCGGTAACTCAGCAAATTCAGACCCTGCACCACGTTTCTAATCTTTATTACATCCCCGTACAGGGCGAGCTGGCAAAGTGGCTTGTAGACCATTCTTGCGCGGACAGAGCCTTCTTTTGCAACTCCGGCGCGGAAGCTAATGAAGCGGCAATTAAACTCGCCCGCAAGTACGCCCACGAAAAATTAAATATCTCGAATCCGACAATCATTACCGCTGTTGCGAGTTTCCACGGGCGGACTTTGGCGACAATTACGGCAACGGGACAGCCTAAATATCAGAAGGGTTTTAGCCCTTTGGTTCCCGGATTTCACTACGTGCCGTACAACGATATTAGTGCGATCGAAAGTGCGATCGAGCAACTCGACAAAGACGAACGCCAAGTAGCAGCAATTATGCTGGAAGCCCTGCAAGGCGAAGGCGGAGTTCGCCCCGGAGAGCTCGCCTACTTCCAGCGCATTCGGGAAATTTGCGACGAAAAAGGCATTTTGCTGATTCTCGACGAAGTGCAAGTCGGGATGGGACGCAGCGGCAAATACTGGGGCTACGAAAACCTCGGCATTGAACCGGATATCTTTACGTCTGCCAAAGGATTGGGCGGCGGTATCCCGATCGGCGCTATGCTGTGCAAATCTTTCTGCGATGTATTTGAACCGGGAAGTCACGCCAGCACTTTCGGCGGCAATCCTTTTGCTTGCGCTGTAGCTTTGTGCGTTTGCCAAACTTTAGAACGGGAAAACCTTCTAGAAAACGTGCAGCAGCGCGGGGAACAGTTGAAAGCAGGCCTCAACAAGTTGGCGGCCGCATATCCGCATTTAATTGCTGAGGTGCGCGGCTGGGGTTTGATTGTCGGGATGGAATTGCAAGCTGATGTCGAACTTACATCCGCTGATATCGTCAAATCTGCGATCGCCGCAGGAGTTTTGTTGGTTCCAGCAGGGCCGAAAGTGCTGAGATTTGTCCCGCCGCTGATTGTTACTGCCGCTGAAGTCGATCGAGCTCTGCTGGCAGTGGAGTCAGCCTTGCGCTCTCAAGCGGTACAGTAAAATCTACGGAGTGGATTTTTGTTATTTGTAGCGCTGAAACTCGCGCAATATCCTAGATAACTCACTTAGTCCAGGACACACTCTTCCTCAGAAACCGGGTTTCTTTCGAGATTCCTCGTTACCAAACCCAATAGTTTCCCAGAAGCCCGGTTTTTTGGCCTAAGTCCGATCGGGGTATAAAGTAAACCCGCCCCGCTGCAAGTCTGTCAGGGCGGGTTTGTCAAATTTAGAACTGTCTGTGAAACCCGCCCCGAAAGACTGACGGTGTTTTGAACTGCGATTTTACTAAAGAGCAGCGCGCAAAATTATACTATTAGCCATTGCAGGTGCTAGTTTCGCTATGTGAGTGTCTGTTGGGTGTGAATCGTGGTTTAACTATTGCGCGCCCTTCCAACTCAACTGAGTACCGTTATAGTGGGAAGGGAGGGTGACGACGATTGCATCCTCAAGTAATTTTGGGGCTCGCTTTCAACAGAGAAAATATGTAATCCTCGTCACAAAATTTTTTCGTAATGCTTTGATCGTCAACTGTATATTGTGAGAGAATAGAAGAATTAAGGAGGTGATGTTGATTGCTACACAAGGCTATCCAAGTTCGTTTGTATCCTACCCAAAATCAACAAATACAAGTAGCTTCAACTTTTGGGGGTGCGCGTTGGTGGTCTAATTACGATCTAAATAAATCAATTGAAGTTTATAAAAAAACTGGTAAAGGACGTGGCTGCTCCGGCCTCAACACACTTTTGCCTGCTCTCAAAAAATCCGATGGAAGTGTAGGGTTAAGTCAGTATTACAGCAAATTTGGGCAAGCTGCTACGCTCAACTTAACGACTGCATACAAAAAGTTTTTTGATGAAATGGCTGGGTTTTATAAGTTACCATATCAAGCTAAAAAACTGTTATTTCAGTATCCTAAAAACGTTAAATTTGTGTGTATTATAATTTTAAATTATAGGAGAATGACTCCGAAAGAAATAAAGAGATATAGATTAATTGATGGTAAAATTCAGACTTCAATTATTAGTAAAAAATATTCAGGGAAATATCGGGCATCTATACTGACTGAAATCAAAGCTGAGAACCAGAGAACAAAAGAAGGTAGGATTGCGGGTAGTGATTTAGTATTGAAATACTTTGCTATTGTCCCCGATGATGAAAAAGTATCTAAATATGACGACTTTTATGCTAAGCATTTTGCCAAGCACGAGAAGAACTTGAAGCCCAAGCAGCCAAAGTTTACAAGCCAGCAGAAAAGAAGTAATTGTGAAGACAAATATAGAAAAGCTGTTGCCAAGGTATGCGAAAGGTTTAGGAATGGGTGGCAAGATTTTCTACATAAACTTAGTTATAAGTTGGTCAGCGATCGCCTCGCGGTCATAGTAGAAAACTTTCATTTCTGGAACGGGATTAGCAATCAAAATTTGACGAAAGCAAGATCGGATGAGGTTTTGAGAAGTTTTACAAACTTCTTAGCCTACAAGTTGGAACGCAAAGGCGGGAACTTAGTCGAGATTGATAGAGGGGTTTCCAGTTCTAAACTCTGTTCTAATTGTTTCTATCAAATGACCGAGATGCCATTAGACATGAGGGAAGGGACTTGTCCTCACTGTGCTACCGCTCGCGCTCGCGAGAAGAAAGCAGGGATAAATATGAAAGCAGAAGGTATCAAAATACTAAAGGCGGAAGGTTCAGCCATTTCGGCTTTAGGATGCGAGGTAAGACCCAAGCTGCGACGAAAGTCTAAGCTAAGGCACTCGCCTATGAGTACAGAAGCCCCTACTATATTCGGTACTACGATTTAGCGGTGGGTAGTTCACTTGGTTGCACGGAAGCAGCGCTCCTATGGTTAATAGTTTGGCGGAATGCACGATGGACGAACAGCGTCGCAAAACTGATTTTAATATGCTCCAAGCGCTGCTGGAAAATCCTGGGGACTCAGGAATAGATTTGATTTTGAGGACGAACCCAAAGTCGATCGACTTTGGGTTCGTGCAAACGCTTTATTTGGAAGAAGTGGTACTGACGCGAGAAAGCTTGCTGAAAGCTGCAAAATTTTTCCAAAGGGCGATCGCACCCTTAGAATCTGCAAAAGGGAATTATAAATTGCCCGCAACCGGGGCAGCCTATCTGGCTTTTTTAGCTGAAGTATTGCAGGCAGTGGCGCGCGGCGCTGATACGCAGCACCTGTACTCGCTTCTGAGAAACAATTTAGACAAACTCGACCAGAATTTCGCACAACTGCTGCGCCACTGGGCCACTTTGGTGCTCCCTGCAGCCAAAGAATCCGAGACGAGGCGCATTGCAGCGTTAATCGGCAATCTGAGCAACAAAATAGGGCGCTTTCCCCTCGGCAGCAAAGCTCACAACTTGGAAATCGAAATTGCCGGTTACGAAACAGTTGCTAAGGTGTTTACCCGCAAAGACTTTCCCCAAGAATGGGCGGTGATGCAAAACAATCTGGGCAACGCTTATAGCGATCGCCCCAAAGGTGATAAGGCTCAAAATATCGAACAGGCGATCGCTTGCTTTGAAAATGCCCTACAAGTACGCACGCCCGAACAGTACCCGGAACAGTGGGCGACGCTGCAAAACAATCTAGGCAACGCTTACAGCGAGCGTCTCAGGGGAGATCTGGCAGACAATCTAGAACACGCGATCGCCTGCTATCAAAACGCGCTGCGAGTTCGCACCCGCGAAACTTTCGGGGAAGAGTGGGCGAGCACTCAAAACAATCTCGGCCGTGCTTACAGCCGCCGGCTGCGGGGCGACAAAGCCCAAAATCTGGAACTGGCAGTCGCTTGCTACCAGAATGCTTTGCAAGTCTACAACCGCAAGGTGTTTCCCCGGCGTTGGGCTACAACTCAAAATAATTTGGCAAATGCTTACTGCGAGTTGCTGCGGGGCAACCGAGCTGAAAATCTCGAATACGCGGTTACGTGCTATCAGAGAGCTTTGCAGGTGCGGACTCGGGAAGCTTTTCCCCAGCAGTGGGCGACGACTCAAAGGAATTTGGGCCGGGTGTTTGTCGATCGCATCAAAGGCGATCCGGTGGAAAATTTGGAAATGGCGATCGCCTGCTATCAAAATGCTTTACAAGTCTACACCCGCATCAAGTTTCCCGAAGCCTGGGCTTCGATCCAAACTTACCTCGGTAGGATCTACAGTCGGCGGGTGAAAGGGGAAAAAGCCGAAAATATGGAAATGGCGATCGCCTGCTATCAAAATGCTTTGCTGTTTTGCAACCGCCAAAAATCTCCAGAACGCTGGGCAATGCTGTGTGCCTACCTCGGCCGCGCTTTCTGCGAACACGTGAAAGGGGAAAAAAACCGCAACCTCAAAAGCGCGATCGCCTGCTATCAAAATGCGGCCGAAGTCTACACCAAGCAGGCATATCCCAACCGCTGGGCAATGCTGCAAATTTATCTCGGCAGGGCTTATTCGCAACTGACGGAGGCGGAAAACTTGTCCCACATGGAAAGCGCGATCGGCTGCTATCACAGCGCCTGTCAAGTCTACACTCGCGAAACCTATCCCCACCGCTGGGCTGAAATTTTATTTTATTTGGGTCAAGCTTACCGAGTTCGAGGCGACTTGCTTCGCGCCTACGGGGTTTTTACTGCTGCTGTCGATACTGTGGAATTTTTGCGTTGCGAAGTTGGGGCTGATACAGTCGATTTTGGCGATCGGACGAGTACCGAAAAAGTCAAATTAACCCGCACTTGGGCGGGACTCTATAAATGCCTGGTGCAAGTTTGCTTGGAACTCGGCGCTAGCCAACCTGAATATTACGCTAAGGCTCTGGAATACGCTGAACGCCACAAAAATCGGAATTTGGTAGAAATGCTGGTTAAATGCCACTTGACTCCGAAAGCCGAAATTCCTGCAGCGGTGCGAAGCGAGTTGGAGTCGCTGCGACTGGAAATAGCGGGGGAACAGCGGCACCAAGAACAGGGAGAACCTGAGACGAACACGACCTTGATTTCTGAGGGCGATAGCCAAGGTTTGAACAGCGGTTCTCTGATGCCGAACTCGGACTTCATGCACTTAAATCAATTGTGGAAGCAGTTTGATAGGTTGATTGCGCGGGAGGTGCAGGCAAACGATCCTTTCTTCAGCCTAGCTCACAAAGTTGAACCGATCGCTTTCGAGCAAATTCGCCAATTGTTGCCTGATGACAATTGCGCTGCTGTGGCGTGGGCGAGTTTGGGGGAGTTGCTGGTTGCTTTTGTGGTGGTAAAGAGTGCACAATATCCCACCGTTCACCTGTGTTCCCCGCAAAATGCTTTGGCTGCCGAAACTTGGGCCCAGGAGTACCTCAGCGCTTATTCTGAACAAAAAGGTCGCTGGATCAATCATCTCCCGGCTCGCCTCAAACGCTTGGCTGCGATACTGGAAATCGATCGAGTGGTGGCGCTGATTCCGGAGAATTGCGATCGGCTGATTTTTGTGCCGCACCGATTTTTGCACGCTTTGCCACTCCACGCTTTGCCTTTGGCGGGGAGAGACGGGTTTGAGGAGGGTGGGGGAATATTTAGGTCTGGGTGGAGCGATCGCAGCGGTTTTGATGTGGAAACCTACAGCCTTTCGGATTTTTCTCAAAGTTCGTCTTTTAGCGAGGTTGCAGCGCCTGCTGCTTATTTGAGCGATCGATTTGCCGGAGGAATTCGCTATGCTCCTAGCTGTCAGCTATTGCTGTTGAGACAAAGTGCACGCGGAGCGGCTATCGGTCGGTACAGACCCGGTTTGCAGCACCTTTTAGCAATCCCAACTTTCACCAGAGATGCGTTCTACAGCAACATTGAAATCGGCAATATTTCCCAGTATTTTGCAAGTACAGAAGTTGTGCGCCATAAGCCGGCAATTAAAGAGGCTTTTTCCAAAGAAATGTCTGCTAATAATGGGAATTTGCCTCAGCAAATAGGGCAGTTGCCGCAGAAAAAATGCGCTCATTTTGCTTGTTTGAGTTTGCTTAATTTGGCTTGGCCTCTGAAATCCGCCGTGTTTTTGAGGAATGATTCTCTGAGTTTAGAGGAAATTTTTAATCTGGATTTGCGGCAATATTTTTTAGTTACTTTATCGGGTTGCGAAATTGCCGCCGGCGGAGTTAGCGGTGCTGGAGGAGATTTTGTGGGTTTGTCGGCGGGTTTGTTGTATGCTGGCACCTCTAGTGTGGTTAGCAGTCTTTGGAAGGTGAACGATGTTTCTACGCTGCTGCTGACAAGCAAGTTTTATGAAAATCTGGGACGGTTTTCTCGGTTGCAGGTGGGAGATGTGGCGACCGCGCTGGGAGACGCTCAAAGGTGGCTGCGGGATTTGACTGGCGAGGAATTGGAGGTGTTGCTGGCGGATTTTCAACCTCAAATTTCGCAAATGTTCGATCGGCTTTCTCAAAGTTCTCGCCTGATTGCGGAGGCTTCTTTGCAGCAAATTCGCAACCGCAAACCCTATCCTTTTGCCAATCCTTATTATTGGGCGGCTTTTACTGCGGCTGGGGTTTAGTGATTAGTTATTAGTGATTAGTCATTTAAAAACCCGAAACTGACAACTTATTTAAAATTGTCAGTTTCGGGTAAAAATTCAACAAATTACAGCAAAAGTTTAGGATTTTTTGCCGAAAATTTGTTCTTTCAAGGCTTGAATTTCTTGACCTAATTGTTGCCTGTTGGACGATCGCAGCAAATAGCGGTAGACAAACCACACGGTGTATCCGATACCAATTAGCTCAAATGTGGGTGCTAAAAGGGGGATGTCGTTGAGTTCGTCTATTACGCCCAAAAGCACTTTCAAAGAGACAATCGAGGCTACAATTACACCGATAACAGTCAGGGGACTTTTGTACTGTTCGTAAAAGCTGCCGATGTAAGCGGGAAACTCAGACAAAATTGCGATAATTTGTTCTTTGATCTGCTGGGTCTGACTTGGTGTTTCGTCGGTAATTATGACTTTTGTGGTATCGCTGGAACTGTCTGCTTCACTTCCGGCAGGAATTTCGGTAATGATAACGGTTGTTTCTGGTTCGTTTGATGAAGTCATTTCTCCACTCGCAATAGTTTTTTGCTGGTTGGCGGCAGGTATTTCAACTGCTGCTGCGACTGTTTCAAGAGCCGGTATTTCGACTGCTGCAACCTCCCCGTCGGTTGGTTCAAGAGCCGACACTTCGCCTGTTTCTGAAGTCGGTATTTCGACTGCTGTAACTTCCACTGCTTGTTCGACAGTCGGCGTTTCGACTGTTTCGATCGCAAGTTTTTCCACTTCTGAAACCTCTGCTGCTGATGGTTCAACAACCGGGGTTTCGACTGTTTCAAGAGTCGGTGTTTCGACTTTTGAAACCTCCACTGCTGACTGTTCTGTAGCAGAACTTTCGGCGACTATTTCTGCGTGTGGTTGTTCTGGGGTAGGAGTTTCGTCCGCGACACCAACAGCAGGCCCATTCAAGTTGCTAATGGCATCAAGCAAACGGGTTTTAGCCGTTCCTCGCTGGTGAAGGATTACCCAAGATTCTATCAGGTCGGGGCCGTGCATTGCACCTGTCAGAGCTGCTCTGAGCGATCGCATAATTAGCCCTTTGTTAAGATTTTTCTCTTTACTGAGCTTTTTAGTGATTTTCTGAGCTTCCGCTGCTGTCAGGGACGAATGACTTTCCATAGCTTCTACAACTGCTTGTAAAGCCTGTGCAGCCCCTGTTTGCTGCAACTGTGCGAGTGCTTCTTCTTCGTATTCCACCGTGGTGGAGAAGAATACCTTACACATATCCACAGCATCGGTTAAGCGAACGAGACTCGGGCCGATTAAAGCAGCTATTTGTTCGAGCCAGGGGCGATCGGCCTCCAAGTCAAACTCATAACCGCCTTTCTGCCACCAATAAGGTATCAGCAAATCTGTCAATTGCGGCACTGGCATTTTGTGCAGGTATTGACTGTTTAGCCAATTGAGTTTATCCCAATCAAATTTTGCACCAGCTTTGTTGACTCGATAGAATGTAAATAATTCTGCTGCTTCCGACAGTGTAAATATTTCCTGCGTTGAATCCGGCGGAGTCCAACCGAGCAAAGTCATGTAATTAACTAAAGCTTCGGGCAGGTAGCCCATATCTTTGAAGTCAGAAATCGAGGTTACGCCGTCGCGTTTAGAAAGCTTTTGCCCTTGGGAGTTTAAAATCAGCGGCGTGTGGCCAAATTCTGGGATTGTCGCGCCCAAAGCTTCGTAGAGCAATATTTGTTTGGGAGTATTGCCGATGTGATCTTCGCCGCGGATGACGTGGGTGATGCCCATGTCGATGTCATCGACAACTACGGCGAGGTTGTAGAGTGGTTGGCCGATGACGCCGCCGCTGGATGCACGGGCAATTACCATATCGCCGCCGAGGTCGCTACCTTTCCAGGTTACGGTGTCGCGTACCATGTCGTTCCACGCGATCGTGCGATCGTCGTCGATGATAAACCGAATCACAGCTTGTCGCCCTTCGCCTTCAAAAGCTGCGCGCTCTTTGCTTGTCAAGTTGCGGTGTCGGTTGTCGTAGCGGGGGGCTTGTTTGTTGGCTTTTTGTGCTTCCCGCATTTCGTCGAGTTCTTCCGACGTGGTGTAGCAGCGGTAGGCGAGTCCATTGTCTAAAAGGGTTTGGACTGCTCGGCGGTATATTTCCAGACGCTGTGACTGAAAACTCGGGCCTTCGTCCCACTCCATACCCAGCCAGGTGAGTCCTTCGAGGATGTTATCGGTGTATTCGCTTTTAGAACGTTCTACGTCTGTGTCTTCTACCCGCAGGATGAATTTTCCGCCTTGGTTGCGGGCAAACAGCCAGTTAAATACGGCGGTTCTGGCGGTACCGATGTGTAGGTTTCCGGTGGGACTGGGCGCTAGACGGACTCTGACATTCATGTAGATTTTTGCTTTTAGATTGGGCGATTTACGGGTTGGGGGAATAGCTGATGTTTAAGACTTCAAATTTTATTATATTTTGTTGCCGAATTAACAGTTGTGCTTGGCAGGTGCTTTGCCTCGATTTGTTTGATATTCGACTATCGGGCGATCGGGCGAAAGTCTCCGGCAAGGCAGGAGAGGGCATCTTGATGATATTAGCTTGCGGGTGGCCCAGACTGGATTCACCTTTGGGACTATTTTTCACACCACAAATAACTGCTTTAGGAGTACCCAAGGCGCACCTGATAACTATTGATGCTTGTAAAATGTTTGTGTGCGATCGACGAAATTAAAATATATTTCCCTATGTCTGCTGCTAAAACCGAGTTTTCCGAATCTGTTGCGCCCTCACCCGAGTCTGCTGCGCCTGCTTGGCAGATTGAGTTACTGTACGACGGTGAATGTCCTCTGTGCGTGCGGGAGGTTAATTTCTTGAAAAAACGCGATGCGGGGCGAGGTTTAGTGTCGTTTGTGGATATCGCGGATGATGGCTACAACCCGAAGACCCACGGCGGAATCGACTACGAAACGGCCATGGGTCGGATTCATGCGATATTACCCGACGGTACGGCAATTAAAAATGTGGAGGTTTTTCGTCGCACCTACGAGATTTTAGGTATGGGATGGATTTATGCAGTTACTAAGTTACCAGTGCTCGGGGCGATCGCCAATTGGCTGTACGGAATTTGGGCAGACTGGCGGCTGAAGCTGACGGGAAGGCCGGATTTAGCAACTATTATGAGCGATCGAACTCAGCGGATCGAGTGCGAAAGTCAGGGCCGCTGCCGACCAAACTCGAAATGAGTCATATTTGGTATGTGCGATCGGTCTATCAGAAGATGTCAGCAGAAACAGAGTGCAACTAACATTAAATATGGACTACTATTAAAGGTCAAAAAAAATGCAAGATGCAGGCTATACAGTCTTCATGGGCTTCGGTGGTCTCTGGATACTTATGGGAATTGCCGCTGTGATTTTCCTGTTCAAATCCGACGGTCAAAAACTTAGGTTTGGCAAATGGGGACTGCTAGTTGCGATTCCGATTCTCGTGCCCATCGCCCTGGTTTTGACATATCAGATAGCGCGACCCTTTATTTCCTCGCACCTTTAAGCGCTGCTGCGAATAGATCTTTAAATTTAATTATAGGCAAAGATTGTGGGGAACTTGTGAGGAAAGTTGTAGGAAAGGGGGATAAATGTTAGGAGTCGTTGATGGGGGTGGGGGGAGAATCGGCTACAACCTCACGCTGGCTTAACTTTAAGGCTTTACGGATCACCTTGTACTACACCCTCACCGATAACTCAGGTGGTACAACGACCAAGATAAGTGGCGGCACATAACTTTTGGAACTCTACCAAAGGCTTGGGTCAGTCCGCTGTGATCGCTAACGCGGACTCAAATTATATATTACAATGCACTACAAAAAGTAAGCTAGATAGATTATCTTTAACTTTAATCAATAACTGACAACCTACGCTATGTCACAATTTAAGGCTGTCCCATTGTTGAATGCAGAAGACTTTGAGAGGTATCAATGGACAGAGATACTAGACAAAGTAAACCCTAAGCAATGCTGGAATTACTACGATAAATTTCAAGCGAAAGCCAAAGCCTATGAATTATCTGGTGACACGCTAGGGCAAGAAATTTTCAAATTTTTGAGTGAAATTACCTCTGTTTTCATGGAGCCTTTTGGATTGAATAGTACCTCTACTTTAGAAGAGACTATTTTACCAGAGACTATGTTAGGGGTTTTATCCGACGATCAACTCGCTTTGTTAAGAGAGTTAGTTTTAACGGTAATCGATCCCGAAATGCGGGCAAGAATAGCTGATATCCTCTGGATTTGTAAACGAGATCCAGAAAGGAGTAGACCAATTCAGATGGCTAAAGTGGCTGTAGAGTCATATCTTCAAGCTGCTAAAAATCTTGAAAACACAGAAAATCAGAAAACTTGCCATGAAAGGCTACAGCGAGCAGCACAATTAGCCCCTCTAGTTGATGGGAAGAACTGTACAGAAATGCGCTGCATAGTTATTTCTCACATTGAGCAACTTATAGATCGTTATGCAGTTGTAGAAGATGAGTTTATAACAGGTAGTGCAATGCAGGTACTTCAGGAGGATTTAAGGAAAAGCCTCAGTGTTATTAAGAGTAACAACCTTCCAAGCTATGCAGCAAAGTATGCAGCGGTTGCCGCTCAGAAGGCAGTTTTTGCAGAAAAATTTCAAGACTACCATAAAGCTTTTTTTCAGAAGATAGCGTACCGCCAGATAGAAAGCGAGTGGTACAAGATAGTTAATGATAAAGAGGCTGAACGTAATGCAAGATTGTATATTGCAGAAGTTGAGGTTTGGTATGCTCAACAGGCATTAGTTAGAAATGAGCCTAATTCCTACATGGTAGCTGCTGGGAGACTTAAAAATGCAATCGCAGTCTTCAGGAAGATTGAAGATACCTTTGGAAAAAAACAATATACCTCCGACCGCATACAAGAATTACACAAACAAATGCTTGATAACCAGAGAGAAGGAATGTCTATAATGGTTACTATTCCTATTGCTAAACCCGAGAGTTTTGATGACCATGAAATGCAAAAAGTAGCAAGAGATATTGTGCGAGGTAAGCCATTACGTGATGCCCTGTACTCTCTGGCATTTGGACGCAAGCTAATTCGGGAGCGGGCAGATATTCAGGTAGAAGCAAAAGCAGAGAAAAGTTTTCATTTAATTCCAACAGCTTTTATAGATGAAGAGGGAAAAACAAAAGCTATTAGTGGAGATGGCGAAGATAGTTTAGAGAATTCAATGTTTAGAATCGCTACTTTCTATCAGTGCTGGTATGCGCTAAATTTTATTGTTCCTGCTTGCAATCAAATTTGTTATGAGCATAATGTGCATTTGGAAGATTTATCTTTTGTCGTTGTTGAGAATCCATTTATTCCAAAAGGGCGTGAACCTCTTTATGCAAGAGGTTTATTAGCTGGCTTACAGGGAGATCCAGTAATTGCGGCACATCTATTAATTCCACAGCTAGAAAACTCCTTGCGTCATATTTTGAAGCAAAACGACTTTATTACGTCCCATCTCACTTCTGCCATGATTCAGGATGATTACACTCTCAATAAAGTTCTCGATTTGCCTGATTTAAAGCAGGTTTTGAATGAAAATATAATTTTTACTCTCAAGGGTTTACTCGTTGAACGAATGGGTTCTAATCTCAGAAATGAGATTTGTCATGGCTTATTTACTCACAATCAATTCTTTACACCACAACTAGCCTATCTCTGGTGGTTAACGCTGTACTTGTGTCTCCTCGTACCAACTTACAGACAATGGGTTGAGAATGAAGATCAATGATAGAGATAGAGTGATACTACTGCTGCAATCGCACCACCAATCTCAAAGTAACACCCCACCAAGAATATCATGCCAACTTAACTCTGAAGACCAACAGATAGGGTCTTGGTCGCGTCCCACCGAGGAATCAGCAGCATAAAAACTAAATTCTACAGAAAGTTTCTGCATATCTCCCTGTAAGCGGATGACATACGGAAAGTCTCCAGATGTCACCTGATTTGAGATGATATCGAGAGACTTCCGTATGTCTACCCATGTATTGAGTAGTGAAATGTTCAACTACCCATTGATTTATAATCAATAAGAGGCGTTGCTGAATTTATGTATGATGTAGCGATCAAGAGCCAAAAACATTATTCAAAACAGGATGGAATCTTTAGCT
>NZ_JAUBQE010000063.1:0-41883 GCF_036701115.1 Microcoleus sp. Pol1C5
CACCAGTCACGCCGATACCGACGCCGATAGTCGATCCAGTACCGCCGACACCAGTCACGCCGATACCGACGCCGATAGTCGATCCAGTACCGCCGACACCAGTCACGCCGATACCGACGCCGATAGTCGATCCAGTACCGCCGACACCAGTCACGCCGATACCGACGCCGATAGTCGATCCAGTACCGCCGACACCAGTCACGCCGATACCGACGCCGATATCTCCGACATTTAACTTGAGGACAGGTAACGAAGCACCGCTAGGTAACGCTTTCCCGGGAGCTAACGAAACTCCTTTGGCTGCTGCTGCTAACCCAGGCATCACCGTCTCCCCCACCAACGGATTAATCACCACTAAAACAGGTGGCAAAGCCAAATTTACCCTCGCACTTAACAGCCCGCCGACGGGCGAAGTTTTGATCGGTTTGAATGTTTCTCCTCAAAATCCAACAGAAGGTAGTCTCTCCTCTTCAGGAGTTACCTTTACACCTGACAACTGGAATATTCCCCAAGAAGTTACGGTAACAGGCACTGAGGGTACTTTCAGCATGGATGCTAACCGACCTTATACGATCGTCACAGACCCTGCGCTCAGCACTGATAGAAACTACTCAGGTATTGACGCCGCTGATGTCAGTCTTACCAATATGCGGGTTAATTCTGACAATCTATATCCTTCTCAGATTGTCGTTGGGCCAACAAGCTGGTTGACTACAACAGAAGTTGGTGGCACTGATAATTTCAGCGTTGTACTCACTCGCCAACCTATGGCTGATGTTGTCATCCCAGTAAGGAGTGACAACACAGCAGAAGGAACTGTTTCTGTATCGACGCTGAAGTTCACTCCTGATAATTGGGATATAGCTCAGATTGTCACAATCAAGGGTATTAACGATAATCAATCTGATGGCGATCGCCCCTACAAAATAATCCTCGACCCGGCTATAAGCAGCGACTTTGCTGACAGTGGCGGCTTTTTTCCAAATTTTGTGTACTCAGGTCTCGATCCTCAAGATGTCAGCGTGACTAATCTTGAACGCAGTTACACTTTCAACAAAATCAATACCGAAATGTCGAATTATTTCGACGGCGGAGCGATTAGCGCTTGGGGAGACTACAGCGGTGATGGGAAACTGGATTTTATCGCTTCGGGCGCTCCTCAGCTACTTAGCACACTCGGTAGCAGTTTTAGCTTCACGGGCACTTGGCTGTACCGGAACACAGGCAGTACATTTACTGCTGAAAGTGGCAACACAGGTTTGGAGTTAGCTCCTACCGCATCTTGGGGAGACTACAACAACGACGGCAAGCTCAATTTTGCCTTACAAACAAACCAATTGCAAAGTCAGGATCAAACGAACGACATACCAAACTATCTGAAAATCTACGACAACACTGGCAGAAACGAGAATGTATTCAACTCGGAACAGAGAAGTTCCGTTGATAGTTCCCAAGCATGGGGAGACTACAACAACGACGGCAAACTCGATCTCCTGAATGCCACCCAACAAAGTATCACGAACCAAAATGCAGACGGTACGTTTAGCGCCCTGGAAAACGCAAGCTTACTGTACCGCAATACTGGGAAGAGCGATCTTGTTTTTACGCCAGATATTACTGCCCAACTCCCGGGTGTTCTCAACGGTTCAGCAGCATGGGGAGACTATAACAAGGACGGCAAACTCGATATCCTGCTAACGGGCGATAGTCTTTCCGGCAAAATAACCAAGGTGTTTGGCAATACTGGCAGTGGGTTTAGCGAAGCTTTCGCTTTGCCCGGTGTTTCTAATGGTTCGGCTGCTTGGGCAGACTATGACAATGATGGCGATTTGGATATCTTGCTGGCAGGTAATTCAGATTCTGGCAACATCACTAAAGTTTACCGGAACACAGACAGCAGCTTTAGCGAAGACACGACCGTCGCCTTGCCCGGTGGTAGTTTTGCTGCTTGGGGAGACTACGACAACGACGGCAAATTGGATATTTTGCTCAACAGCAAATTGGAAGACAAGTTCTACAGCAAAGTTTACCGGAACACAGGCAGCGGCTTTAGCGAAGATATCAGTGCTGGACTGACTGGCGCCGGTTTTGGAGCTTGGGGAGACTACGACAACGACGGCAAATTGGATATTTTGCTGGGCAACCAAGTGTACCGCAGCAATACTGCGATCGCAAACACTCGCCCAACTGCACCCACAGGGCTGTCGGCCCAGCCGGATGGCCGAAATGTCACTTTCAACTGGAACAAAGCAACTGATGCTCAAACTCCTGCCGATGGTTTAAGCTACAATCTGCGAGTTGGCACGACACCAGGGGGCAGTGACATTCTCGCCCCGATGTCTCTCAATGACGGAACTCGGCAAGTTGTAGGGTTAGGCAATGCCAACCAAAACACCGAGTGGCAGCTCAAAGATTTGTCTCCAGATAAGACATATTACTGGAGCGTACAGGCGATCGACACTGCTTGGGCCGGTTCACCCTTTGCCGAAGAAGGGAGTTTTACCACAGTTGCCAACAACCCTCCTGTCCTCAACTACGGCCCGACTACAACCCCGTGGCATTACCAGTACATCAAGTCGAGCAGTTCATCAACGTTCGAGTACACCTTCCCAGAAAACACGTTCACTGACCCCGATCCGGGCGACCAACTGACCTACACAGCAACTCTGATGGACGGCAGTCCCCTGCCAAGTTGGCTCACTTTCAACCCAGATACCCGCACACTCAGCGGCACAAGTCCTAAACTGCAGCAGTTAACAATCAAGTTAACAGCAACAGACAGGGCGGGTCTTAGTGTCAGCGACAATGACCTTACACGTCCATCTCAGGGTATGTTGCTGACATTTAGCAGCACCGGCGTAGTCATTGACGGTTATATCTCCGGTGCAACTCTCTTCCTAGATGCCAATAAAAACGGCGTCAAAGACACCAACGAACCATCCACCACAACCGATTCCGGCGGTAAATTCAATCTCAACATCCCCTTCGAGACATTCGACACCAACAAAAACGGAGAAATCGACCCATCAGAAGGCAATCTAGTAGCCACAGGAGGCACTGACACCGCCACCGGCTTACCCCTAGAAACACCAGTCACCGCACCCCCAGATGCGAGTGTCGTCACCCTCCTAACCACCTTAATCGCCGACTTGAGCGACAAAGGAATTGAACCAGAAGAAGCCCAATCTTTAGTCAAAGCAGCCCTTGGACTCCCCGCCGATGTTGACCTAACTAGCTTAGACCCCATAGAAGCCACCAACAACAATCAACCAGGCGGAGTCCAAGTCTTATCCGCAATGGTGAAAGTCCAAAACTTCATCACCCAAACCAGCGCTTTGATTGACGGTGCTTCCAGTGCAGTCAATACCGATATTGTCAAAGCTGTTGTCAGTTCAATTACGACTCAAATTCAATCCGGTACAGTCTTAAACCTCAGCAATGCCGCAGCCTTAGAACCAATCATTCAGCAAGCAGCAGCTAAAATCCAGCAAATAGATCCCAGTTTCAACTCTCAACAAGTCAGCCAAATTACCTCGCAATCCGCGACAGTAATGGCAACAGCCAATCAACGCATTGATGCGGCTGTCTCCAACCCAACAGCAACATCAATTCCTGAATCACTTGCCCGCCTCCAACAAGTAGCCTTGGGCCCCACCACTCAAGATTTCAAAGAAGTTGGTACGGGAAATAAACCAATTTCCCAGGTAGTTGCTGACAATACTGGTACTGCTTTAGATAGCAGAATTAAAGCTGTAATATTGCCGACTGGGATTGCCACTCCTGTTGTCAGCGGTGATGCAGATTTGGGCAGCAATTCTCCCAATGCGATTCTCGGTACAAATGGCGACGATATCCTGACTGGCGACAGCGCGAATAATGTCTTGATGGGGATGAGGGGCAATGATTCCCTCAATGGAGTTCTGGGGAATGACACTATTTTCGGTGGCAAAGGTAGCGATACAATCCTGGGAAGTAGCGGTGATGATGCCTTGCTTGCCGGCCGCGGTGCTGACATTGTGAATGGCGATGATGGTAATGATATTCTTTACGGAGGTAAGGGCGATGATTTGCTGACGGGCGGTTTGGGAATTGATAGTTTGATAGGAGGAATGGGAGTAGATAAGTTCTTACTCTCTACCAATTCCGGTACTGATACGATTACTGATTTTGAAGTCGGTAAGGACTTGTTAGTATTGGGTAACGGGTTGAGTTTCTCGCAATTGGCGATTGCTCAAGATAGTGGTGCAACTTTAATCCGGTTGGGTCAAACAGGGGAGATTTTAGCTTCTCTCAGTGGTGTTTCGGCTAGCAATATTAGTGCCGTTAATTTCGGATTGATTTAAAGGTTCGTAATGAGGACTTTAGTCCTTATTATTCTTCAGTCTCTTAGAGACGGACTTCGTTTGTATATATGCGGTTTCAACCGCTGACTGTCAAGGCCTTGATCCCCCCTAACCCCCCTTAAAAAAGGGGGTGACAAGAATCTTCTCTCGCGTCCCCCTTCTTAAGGGGGATTTAGGGGGATCTGGCCTCGGCGGTAAACGAGAGATAAAGAGGGTTTTAGAGTTAAGTTGACACCAATGGCCTAAACCGTATTACTTACAAATCAGCATCGCTGATATCGCATTCCCGGTAACTGCGAAACTAATCCCAACAATTCCAACTGCAAAAGTATACTAGAAACTGTTCCCGCTTCCAATCCCGCTGCTTCCACAATTACATCAAAAGAAATCGGCCCAGATGCGATCGCACTTAACACCTGAGCCAATTCCGGCTCCAACGGCGGCCCTTGCTTCTCAACCGTCGGATTTGGGGGAAATAGCGACAACTGCTCGGCTCTATCCAATTTGGGCATAGCTCCGAGCATTTCCAACAACCTGTCTTCGCTTAACATTCTATCGCTATTCGGCAGAATCGGATGAGCACCTTTACTCAGCAACTCCAAACAACCAAAAGAACGCTCATCATCCAATCTGCCCGTCAAAACATACACATCCCGGCAAAAATCATTCGCTTGATAAGCAGTAATTAAAGCACCCGATTTGTGCGGAGCTTCTATCACGATTGTAGCGCGACTTAAGCCAGCAATTATGCGATTTCGGCGGGGAAAATTAGTTTTATTCGGTTGAGTACCCGCTGGATATTCGCTAATTACCAATCCCTGCTGCAAAATACGATCGCACAACCTCTCATTTTGTTTAGGATATACAATATCTACTCCCGTCCCCACCACTGCAAAAGTCCTTCCTCCCGCCTCCAAACAGCCTGTATGTGCCTCTGTATCAATGCCCGCAGCCAATCCCGAAACCACAGTAAAACCGCTTCTAGCCAAAGCCGTACTAATTTTGCGAGTCCACCTTCTGCCGTATTCCGAAGGGCTGCGAGTACCAACCATTGCCACCGTCGGCGTAATTCCTTGATTCTCTTTTACATCAACTAAACCACGATAATACAATACTGGCGGCGGATTGGGAATTTCCAATAATAAGCGCGGATAATCTGGATCGGCGGGCGTCCAAAAACAGGGATTTTTTATAAGATGTTTTTCAATAAATTCTTCGGGATTGAGTTTAGTGCGTTCTTGCACAATGGTTTCAATTATCTGCTTCCCCAACCCTTCGATTCGCATTAAATCTACTGGTTTTGCCGTCCAAGCTTCCGCCAAACTATTGAAATTTTGGTGCAATCTTTGCAACAAAATCGGCCCGATACCGTTAATTTGTGACCATGCTAACCAGTATGCGCGTTCTTCTAACAACGAGTTGCCCTCAACTTATCTGAAAATGATTTTATCATTTTTGGTTGAATTATGGTAGGAAACGGCACTGCCTTGTCCTGTCTTTTCACAGATTTACAAGTGCTATATAAATATTTTTTGACGAACCGGGAAGGCGCTAAGAACGCGAAGGGAATTAAGATAGATGTTGACAATTACTGGCTAGGTTTTCCAATCTACAAAACGGGCATAAATATAAGCAATGATTTCTCCGATTACTGTCCGAAAACCTTCGCTAGATTTCCACCATTCTTGGGAATTGTAATCTTGCGGTTCCGCCGCTATAATTCCGACTTTAATCTCAGGATTCAGCACTTCTTTAAATACAATCCAACTTCGGCGGGCGTGAGGGCCAAACGAATAAAGATTAATTGAGTTAACTTTTAAATCTGAAGTAGAAAACCAATCTCGAAGTGCGATCGCAGAAGCAGCAGTGCGGTGTTTCACAACACTCGCGGCTGGTACTGCTATTACTTGGTTTTTATCAAATCCTAGCGCAATAAAAGTCGCGGCAGTTAGTGCGGCATAATTTTTATATTCAGCGAGATAGTAGCCTTTACTTAAAGGAAGCCCTGTGGTAATTAATTGGGTGTATTTGCCTTTTTTGAATTCGGCGATCGCACTTTCGATGGCATAATCGGGCAACCAGCCTTCGACAACCAATATATCTGCTTTAATCGGCGCATTTACCGCCAAAAACGGATGGATATTTGTGATAATTAAGAGCATTAAAATTATCAACCCCGCGCTTGCAATTACCCAACCTTCCCTAGTAATTGCCCAGATTTCTCGACGACGAATTAAACGAATTCTCATTATAGAGCATAAGGAAGAAAATTGATGTGAAGATGGAAGAAGCTACAATACCAATGGTTTTAGGAAAATGGAAATAGTGGGACAGTGAGAGAGCGATCAAATTGCTCTTCGGCCCCATGCCCAATGCCCCATTCCCAATGCCTCATTCCCAAATTATTTGTGTTTCAGATACTCAAAAACGCTTTTATCCCCGATATCCTGCGGCAGCGGTTGAAAAAACTTGCGTACAGCAAAGATGATAAACAAAGCCGCCCAAATAGCCAGCAAAAACTGTTCATTTTCGGCTGACAAAAAGCCGAAAATATGTCCTAAAATTAAAAGAGGAACTCCGGGAGTCAAAAACTTGGTTTCGAGGCGATTAAAGCAGAACGCTTCCTTAAAATAAATACCATTTAAGGCGGCAAAAGTAAAGCCAATTCCCCACAACGTGGCGGGATGTTCGTACACTGCTAAAGCTAGAGGTTGGCTGCTTTGTAACGCTACAAACAATGCTGCCGCGCCGCCGATCGCCCAAAACACCTGTAGTGTTCGGTGTAGCGCAATCATGTAAATGTGAATAGTTGCCAAGCTGACGCCTAAAGCTATCCAGAAACAAGCAAAAACAGGCGTTACAGCTTGGATTGCGATCGGGTTGTCGCCCTGTTGCAACACCAGAGTAGTGCCGATCGCAAAACACAGCGCCGCCACCCCCAATCCGGCGCGGTAAATCAACACTCCCGTGCGATCGTTTTGAGTAATTGTAAATTCGCCGAATTGTCCTTGATAGACTGGCGATTCATCAGGTGATTTCAGTAGTTGCATTACAGCTTCCTCCTATTAGACACGAATGTACTTCTGCCAAGATATACTTTATTGATAAACCGATCCAGCGAGACCGAGCGATGCCTAAATTTAACAAGCCTAAACTTAACCAGCCTAAAGTTAACAAATCTAAAGTTAACAAATCTAAATTGGACGATCGCCCCGATCACAGCAAATCCCTTCCTTCGCAATCCGAACTTCCTCCAGTTCAGCTTGATGAAACCATTGTAGCAGGCAGAAGACCGAAACCGCTAGACGACTTCCAGCGCCTGCTGGCAGAAGTAACCGAATTGAGATCGGGGTTCGATCCAGAAATGTTAGCGCATATCGACAAAAATATCCCATTTAATACCAAGCAATTTGAAACTAAAATCAGCAAAATTTTGGGTTCTAAAAATATTGATTGTACTCTCAAAAACTCAGTCAAATATCTAGAGTACATCAAGCAAAATATTCAACTTCCCTGTCACGTTACTGGCATAGAAGAGTTTGAATGGGAAGAAGAATATACAATGGGTTATGGCAGCAAAAAAGAATATGCAAAGCTCAAAAAAACTAAACCTTCTTATACTGATAGATTCACCATTAATCGGTTGGAGGATTTTGTGATTCAGGAAGAAGGCATATTTGTGGAAGTGCAGCGCGTCGGCGATCGCCAAAAGTTTATGTTGCCTTTATTCGAGTTAGAATCAGTTGATGTAATCTCCCGCAACAATCAGTTATTAGATGATTATGCCGTGTGGTTTCTCAATTATTAAGGAAGAGTGGAAAAGTGGAAAAGTGGGGGAGGGGAAGAGGGGAAGAGTGGGAGAAGGGGAGAGTGGGGGATGGGAAAAATCTTCCTTCTTCCTAACATCCGTTACAGAATCCGTTGCCGAACTTCCTTCTCTCTTCTCCCTAACATCCGTTACACCCTAACATCCGTTACAGAATCCGTTGCCGAACTTCCTGCTTAATTAAATTGAAGCCGCAAAGTGCGATCGCGAAACCAAAGCCAAAGCTTCAACCAAACTGCGAACAGCCGCAATCATCGCCACTTCGCTATTAAGTTGGCTGACAGCAGAACCGACACCAATACCCGCAGCACCCGCTCCAATAGCGAGGGGTGCGGTGACGCTGGAGATACCGGAAGCGCAGAGTACGGGGACGGATACGGCGCGGGAAATTTCAAAGGCTGCGGCCAAAGTAGGCGCTGCTTTTTCAATTAATCCCAAGGTGCCTGCGTGAATTGGTTGAGCGCTAGTACCACCTTCGGTTTGGATGATGTTAGCGCCAGCTTTGACTAATTCAATTGCTAATTGCACTTGTTTGTCGAGTGCCAAAATGTGGGGAACTGTCACAGAAAGAGTGATGTTCGGAAATAGCGATCGAGTTTCGCGAGTCAACTGCAAAACTTCCTCAGCTTCAAAGCGGCGGCCTACTGCGTAGAAAGCATCAAAGTTGCCAATTTCAATCAAATCAGCGCCAGCTTCTACCGCAGGCACAAACTTTTCTGGTTCAACAGCAGATACACAAATTGGCAAATTTGTCAATTGTTTTGCCATCAATACCAAATCTCGATCGGCAGCAATATCTACAAAGGAAGCACCGCCGAGATCCGCTGCTTTGACGACACCCGCAACGTTGGCGGCATCAAAATTATTTAAACCGCTGATAATTTTCAGGGCGCGACCTTGCTCAAATGCGCGCTGCAATTTAGAATTTACACTCATCGTCTGTTTTCCAACTCAAAAAATTTCTTAGACTCATTTTGACACAAATTAGAATAATTTTTGATTTTTAATTCTTAATAGCCGTAAGGTGCAACCTAAGCAGCCTACATAGGTGGATTATGCCTCCAGGACTGTATTTTTTATTTTTATAGCAACCGCCAAGACAGTTATAACGTTCTTAATTGCTGCAACTATTGTTGTGACTGCATTTCCCGATCGATCTTCTTCACTCTTCATTCGTCCATCGGACTGACATCCGTTACATCTTGTACAGTTCTCGTTGCCGAACTTCCCGGCTGTCGAAATTTGTAAACATCTTTGATAACTTGTGCCCAGCCGTCCGAAAGAGATTCGAGAATCCGAGAACCCTTTTCTTTCGTTGCCACCGTCGCATCGCCCAACACACCGCTTTCAGTTAACTCTCGCGTCAGCCAAGCAAAAGGCAAATTTCCTTCCATACTCAGCAAACTGTCGATCGGCAAATTTTTCGGATATTCAGTAACAGCAAGTTCCATTTTTACCTGATCCGGCAAAATTGACAACATCAAACTCGTTTCTGCATCGCCCGCGTGAATCCCAAACTCCAACTCTTTCGCGCTCAATAATTCAGCAGCCACATTCGGAACCCGCCACACAAACAGCGGAAAAACCGAAAAATCCTGATATTTTTGATGAATGTCCCGCGCTGCAATTTCCATCACCTGCGGCTGTCCGCCGTGACCATTGAGTAACACTAATTTCCGAAATCCAGCCTGATAAATACTGTCAGCAATTTCGCCAATTACTGATAAAAGTGTCTGAGCACTGAGCATAATTGTACCGGGGAAATGGCAGTGTTCGTTCGACTTGCCATAGTACAAAGGCGGCAAAGCATAAGCGGGAATATTTGTCTCTAACTTTGCCAGCGCTTTGCCTGTCACTGCCGCGCTAATTGCCGTATCTACAATTAAAGGCAAATGGGGGCCGTGTTGTTCGATCGCACCTAGCGGCTGAATAATCACAGTATTTTCCTTATCCAGCATAGACTGAATTTCTGTCCAAGTTAGATATGGAAAAAATCGCGATTCGGGAATAAAATTGTGCATAAGGTGGCAACAAGAGTAAAAGCAACCAAGGCGATCAACTAGCCTGAAAACTAAAAAGCAATTACCAAGATAGATAACTAATTCTGTCTCTAGGTAAATGCTATAATTTATAGCAGATGCTTTAAGAGGGCGCTGATATACGCTCGCCAGCTCAGACCGAAAGACATAGAGACCACTAATTGATGGAAGCTTGGCAAACCCCACAAACTAATTTAACCGATATTCCGATCGCCGAGGAACTGTCCCGCCGCATTCCTCGATCGCACGATCAAAAAGCAGAAAACCGAGCGCTGCAAAAGCTGGCTAGACAATTGGCAACCTCACCCCACAGGCTGCTCAAAACACTGGTTGCGATTGCTAAAGATTTGTGCGGCGCAGAAAGTGTCGGAGTCTGCTTACTAGAAGAAAATGTCAGTTCCGAACAAATATTTCGGTGGGTGGCATTGGCGGGCGCGTGGGAAGCAGCAGAACATAGAAACACACCCCGCAAATTGCGTTTGTCGGGAGCAGGTTTCGATCGCCAAACTCCCCAGCTTTACTTCGCTCCCGAACAATATTTTACCGACTTACAACAGTTAGAATTGCCGATCGCCGAAGCGTTAGTCGTGCCGCTGCAAGCAGAAAATCAACCGCTGGGGGCAATATGGATTGTATCTCACGATTCGGGCCAATTCGATGCCGAAGACTTGCGGATCGCCATCTCCCTAGCAGACTTTGCCGTTGCCGCCGTACAAATCGATCGCGCCAATCAAACCAAAGAAGCTTTGCGAGAAAGCGAAGAACGCTGGCAGCTAGCCTTGCAGGGCAACAACGACGGGATTTGGGATCACAACCTGCAAACCAATTGCCAGATCCTGAGCGATCGCTGTTTAGAGATTTTGGAACGCGGCCCCGAAGAAGTCAAAAACTTCAGCCAATTTTTGAGCTACATTCATCCCGATGATTTGGAGATAATGCAAAGCAATTGGCAGCAGCACTTAAATCGAGAAACCTCACATTACTGCTGCGAGTACCGCGTTCGCTGTCGGGACGGGCGCTACAAATGGGTTTTAGCCAGAGGGCGAGCAATTTGGGACGAGTCAGGCAATCCCCTGCGAGCCGTAGGTTCCCTGACAGATATCAGCGATCGCAAACAAACTGAAATTGCCTTGAAACAAAGCGAAGAACGTTTGAGCATCGCCATCGAAGGCTCAGGCATGGCAACCTGGGATTTTGACGTGCGAACAAACCGAGTAATTTGGTCGGCGACCCATTTCAGCATTTTGGGCTGCGAACCGGTACCGGGCGGCGAAGCAAGCGCGGCTCTGTGGCAAAAGTGCGTGCATCCAGACGACTTAAAGCAAGTCATGCAAGCAGCCAAAACAGCTCGGGAAACGCGATCGCTCTACTCCCCCGAATACCGCATCATCCGCGCCGACAACGGAGAAATCCGCTGGTTGAGCGCGTTCGGGCGCTATCTCTACGACGCTGCAGGCGAAGCAGTGCGGTTTATCGGAGTATTATTTGATGCTACCGATCGCAAAAAAGCCGAACTCGCCCTGCACCAGAGCGAGCAAACCGTGCGCCGTCAACTTCTAGAGATAGAGTCGCTCTACCAAACAACTCCCGTGGGTTTGGCCGTTTTAGACACAGATTTGCGGTACGTGCGGCTCAACCAACGGTTAGCCCAAATCAACGGCTTGTCCGTGGAAACGCACATCGGCCGGACGGTGCGCGAAATATTCCCCGGCTTGGCAGATACAGCCGAAGCTGTGTTCCGCCGCCTTCTCGAAACCGGAGAACCGATGCGGAATTGTGAAATCAGCGGTGAAACCAAAGCTCAACCCGGTGTTGTGCGCACTTGGCTGGTGAATTGGTGGCCGCTCCAAGACACGGGCGGGGAGATAGTCGGGATGAATGTCGTGGTACAGGAAATTACCGCTCGCAAAATGGCCGAACTCGCCTTGCAAGAAAGCTACAACCGTTTCCAATTAGCAACAAGGGCGATCGACGGCATTGTGTTTGAGTGGGATTTGGCAGCCAACTCAGTTTACCGTTCCGAGGGGCTGTACTCGCTCGTCGGTGTCCGCTCAGAAGATGCACAGACAACACCAGAGTGGTGGAGAGAACGCATCCATCCCGTCGATTTGGCGCGCATCCAAGCCGAGACGGCAGAACTCTTGAGTGTTGAGCGCTACGAAAGCGAGTACCGAGTCCGGCACGAAGACGGGCGCTGGATCGATGTTTGGGAACGCGCCTGTTCGATCCGCAATCAGCAAGGTGAAGTGACCAAAGTTGTCGGCTTCACAACCGACATTACCAAACGCAAACAAGCAGAAGCAGCACTGCGCGATCGTGAAACCCACCTGCAGTTGATTCTCGACAGCGCCAAAGACTACGCCATCTTCACCACCGACACCGACGGACACGTTACCAGTTGGAACGCAGGCGCCCAGAGATTGCTGGGCTATACCGAAGCTGAAATCGTCGGGCAGGACGGACGAATCATCTTCACCCCAGAAGACTCTGCTGCTAGAAAGCCGGAAGCAGAAAGGCACATCGCCCTGACTCAGGGAAAGGCAAAAAACGAGCGCTGGCACCTCCGCAAAGACGGCAGCCGCTTTTGGGGCAGCGGGCTGGTGATGCCCCTGCGCGACGCAGCCGGCGAGGTGCAAGGTTTCCTGAAAATTATGCAGGACAAAACCGAGCGCCGGCAAATAGAAGAAGCACTCCGGCAAAGCGAAAATCGCTACCGCACCCTCGCCGATGGCGTCCTGCAATTAATGTGGATCAACACTGCCGACGGCAGGTTAGAGTTTTGCAACCAACACTGGCAAAGCTACACGGGCATCAGGCCAGCAGAATTGCCGCTGGCTGCACCGGTGCTGCAATTATTTCATCCTGATGATCTGCCAACAGTTGTCGCTACGCGCACCCAGGCGATTGAAGCAGGGGAAGCCTACGAATTTGAGTGTCGGGTGCGTAGGTTTGATGGTACTTACCGCTGGCATCTAGCGCGACTTGTGCCCGTCAAAGACAGGAAGGGAGAGGTGGTGCAATGGGCGGGAATCGGGATTGATATTGACGATCGCAAACGAGCCGAAGAAAGCTTAGCAGAAAGCGACCGCCGCTTCCGCTTTCTGGCTGAGTCGCTGCCCCACCTGATTTGGAACGTAGATTCCGCCGGGGAAATTCGTTTTACCAATCAACAAAAATGGTTGGAATATCTGGGAATGTCTTACGAGGAAGCCGCTCAAAGCAATTGGGAATCCCTAGTGCCGCCCTCGGATTTAGCAGAATCTTGGGCCCGCTGGGAAGAATGTCTAATCACCGGAGAAGTTTATCAAGTTGAGCTGCGCCTGCGGCGGGCCTCCGACCAAATGGAACGCTGGCATTTGTCCCGCGCCGTGCCAATTCGCGGCGCGGGGGGCGAGGTTGTCGAGTGGATCGGCACGAATACCGATATTCACGATCGCAAACAAGCCCAACTCAACGAGCAGTTTCTCTCGGATCTCGAAGTCCGCTTGCGGCAGCGCATCAACCCCGCAGAAATGTTGTGGGAAGCCATGAAAAGTCTAGGAGAATATTTAAAAGTCGATCGCTGCATATGGCACGAAATCGATGTAGAAGCCGATCGGGCAATTGTCCGGCAAGACTGGCACCAGTCCGACCTTGCCAGCACCGCTGGCACCTATCAAATCTCCGACTTTAAGACCCCAGAACTGAAAGCTCTCTCTATGGCAGGTCAAACACTTGTCATCTCAGATATCGCTAATCACCCCCATACAGCGCATTTATTCGATAACTACGGTGCCGTGTCGATTCGCGCTTTGGTCGATGTTCCCTGCCTTCAGGAAGGGCGCTGGGTGGCTCTTTTGGTGGTGACATCAAAGGCGGTTCGGCACTGGCGGCCCGATGAAGTTTGGCTGATGCAAGAAGTGGTGGCCCGCCTCTGGACCGTGATCCTGCACGCGCGAGCACTGCATGAGCTGCACGAAAGCGAGGCTAGGTTCCGCGCTCTAGCTGACAACATCGCTCAGTTGGCCTGGATCACAGATCCCACTGGCGGGAGTTTATGGTATAACCAGCGGTGGTTTGAGTACACGGGCACAACGCTAGAAGAAATGCTAGGCTGGGGCTGGCAACTGGTACACCACCCGGAACACCTCGATCGCGTTGTCGAAAAATTTAGGCGCTGCATTGAAACAGGCGAACTCTGGGAAGATACTTTCCCCTTGCGCGGCAAAGACGGATCGTACCGCTGGTTTCTTTCTTGCGCCGTGGCTATCCGCGACGAGCAAGGTAAGGTGCTGCGCTGGTGTGGCACTAACACTGACATTACCGATCGAAAAGTTGCAGAAGCGGAACGGGAACGCCTTCTAGCACGGGAAAAGGCAGCGCGCGAAGAAGCAGAACAGGCTAACCGCGTCAAAGACGAATTTTTGGCTGTTTTGTCCCACGAATTGCGGACTCCCTTAAACCCGATTATGGGCTGGACGAAGCTGCTGCGATCGAACGTTCTGACACCGGAAAAGCAGCGTTATGCCTTAGAGACGATCGAGCGCAATGCCAAACTGCAAACCCAGCTTATCGAAGATTTGCTCGATGTGTCGGGGATTCTGCAAGGTAAGGTCAGCTTGAATATTGCACCTGTAGATTTAGTTGGGGTGATCGGCGCTGCTATTGAAACGGTGCGTCTGGCGGCCGAAGTTAAGTCGATTCAAATCAGCACTCAATTTGCACCGAATCTCGGCCCGGTGTTGGGCGATGCGGGCAAACTTCAGCAGGTAGTCTGGAATTTGCTGTCAAATGCCGTCAAGTTCACCCCGCCGGGAGGCAAAATTGAAGTCGTTCTCGATCGGGTGGACACCAAGGCCCAAATTACTGTAACTGATACGGGAAAAGGTATCGAACCTGATTTTCTGCCCTATGTATTCGACTACTTCAGACAAGCTGACAGCTCGATGACGCGCAAGTTTGGCGGTTTGGGTTTAGGATTGGCGATCGTCCGCTATCTCGTCGAACTCCACGGCGGCACGGTGAAATCCGACAGTCCCGGCGAAGGAAAAGGTGCAACCTTGACTGTCAGGATACCTCTGATGCCGGTGCCATCTCCGACAAGTCCTGCGGGAACTGCGGCGCCGGATCGATCCTTCAATTTGAGCGGTATCAGCGTGTTAGCGGTGGATGATGAGGCCGATGCGCTAGATTTAGTGGTTTTTGTGCTTGAGGATTGTGGGGCAAGTGTTACAGCAGTTGCTAACGCCGCCGATGCCTTGGCGGTTTTAACTGAGTCTGTGCCGGATTTGCTGTTGAGCGATATTGGAATGCCCGATACTGACGGTTATATGTTGATGCGACAGGTTCGGGCTCTGGCGCCCGACAAAGGGGGACTGGTTCCGGCGATCGCCCTCACGGCTTATGCTGGAGAGATTGACTATCGGCAGGCCCTGGCTGCGGGGTTCCAGCGGCACATTTCTAAGCCTTTAGACCCGGAGAAGTTGGTGCAGGCGATTTGGGATTTACTCGATCGTTCTGGCGAAAATATTTTTTAAGGTCTTTTTGTGTCTGAAAAGCCTTTATTTAAAGTACCCCAAAAACGCCAAGAACGCGATGGAAAAAGGGAAGAAGAAAGGAGAAAGTTAATAATTTCTAGTTCGGTTATATCTGAGATATTGCACCTTTTTCAATCAGCATTGTATTGACTCGCTAGGAGCAAGGGCACACCAGAAGATTCACTTTTTCATTAACAGACCCGAAAGCCTGTTCATGAATAAAATGGTGCAATATGTCAGATGTAACCAATTTAACCGTCATTCGATCGCGCATCCTCTCAATAAAAAACCCCCACAGAGGGAGGTTTTTTTTATGATTGTTCGCGCTCGTCGGACAGGTTAAAACATCCTGTCCCTGCATAATGCCCACAGCACTAAGACTCAATTCTTAGCGGTAGTCACTACGCACGGCTGGCTCGCGATCGGTCGTTGTATTTGTATACCGGACATTTTCTTCGCGTTTGCGGGGAATCAAACCCAACAAACCCGACAAGCCTAGCAATCCCAGCCATCCCCAATCAAAATCGCGATCGGTCTCAGCACTGTAGACATCGGAGCGAGGAGTTGTGGTGGTTGTAGTGCTGTTAGTACCGTTAGTTGTACCGCCAGTTGTATCTGTCTGAGCTGAAGCAGGCAGATGAGCTGGTGCTATGGCTAAACCAGCAGCTATAATACCTGCACCGATTGCTTTGGATAAATCAGAACGTTTCATAATTCAAATGCTCTCTGTTGGCTAAAATCTTTAACTATCAAAACTATATCGAGTCGCTTTTAAAGTTAAATCCACCTCTAGCAGTAAACATTGTTATGTTCCACCTATAACTACAGATTGATATCAAATTTTTAGCACGCGCACAAAATTAAAGATTGCTCGCGGAGGCACTCCGGCACTAAAAATCGCGGGTCTGACACCTCACTAGGTTGTGAGGCACCCCGGCACTCCCGACAACAGACAAGGTGTTGTTGACAAAAAAAGGTAAACTCAGATATTGCACAGACAAGTGTTGGAACTCGATCGACGGAGATCAAAACTTTTGGGAATAGAGTTACGCAGCTACGTATTTCTAGACAACTTGCAGCCACAGCACGCAGCATACATCGGCACAGTCGCCGCCGGATTCTTGCCACTGCCGGGGGATGCGTCGCTGTGGATAGAAATCTCGCCCGGTATCGAAATTAACCGAATTACCGATGTCGCCCTCAAATCAGCGTCCGTGCGCCCAGGAGTGCAGATAGTCGAACGCTTGTACGGTCTTCTGGAAGTACACTCGAGTCAGCAGGGGGAAACGCGCGCAGCAGGCAAAGCAATTCTAGAATTCATCGGACTCCGCAGAGAAGAAGGTATCAAACCGCGAGTGATTTCCAGTCAAATTATTCGCAATATTGACGCCCACCAAACACAATTAATTAACCGCACCCGCCGCGGACAGTTGCTGCTGGCGGGACAAACGCTTTACGTCTTAGAAGTAGAACCGGCTGCCTATGCAGCGCTGGCGGCCAATGAAGCAGAAAAAGGCGCATCTATTAACATCTTAGAGGTTCAGGCTGTAGGCAGTTTCGGACGGCTTTACCTCGGCGGCGCAGAACGAGATATTATAGCAGGTTCCCAGGCAGCAATTGCGGCGGTGGAAAACGTGACGGGTCGAGAAAATCCAACAATTTTTGGTCGCAAGGAATAGCCGTTAAAGGAGATGCAATTATGGCAAACACACAGCATTTAGCGCTGTTAAAAAAAGGTGCAGTTACTTGGATTGAATGGAGAAGTCTCAACCCAAATATAGAACCGGATCTCAGCGAAGCTAACCTCGCGGAAGCAAATCTCAGAGGCGCGCATCTTTGGCGCTCGAACCTTTTTAAAACAGATTTGTTTAAGGCTAAGTTAATTTCGGCAAACCTCGCCGAATCTAATTTTAGTTTAGCAAATCTTGCCGGAGCACAATTGCTCGAAACTAATTTAATTAAAGCTAATTTAACTGGCACTAACCTCCAAGCGGCAGACTTGAGGGGAGCTGATTTGAGCAGTGCTAATTTAATTGGGGCTGACCTCACCGCTGCTAATCTCCAACAAACCGATTTCGGTGATGCGAATTTAATCGGTGCAGTGATGTTTCGAGTTAAGGCTATCGGCGCGAACCTCAACTGTGCTAATCTCAGTCAAGCAAATCTCACTCAAGCTGAATTGATTGAAGCACATTGCTATGGAGCTAATTTCTCTAAAGCTAATCTGGGGGAATCTCACTTCACTGGAGCATATCTTTTCCGGGCAAATCTCTGTTTTGCACAGTTGAGCGCTGCCGATTTCCGGTGGGCAAACCTTGGCAAAGCTGATTTGAGAGGGGCTAATTTGACCGGGGCAAATCTCAGGGGAGCAAAATTGGCGGGAGCTAATCTGGGCGAAGCTATTTTGAAAGGAACAATCATGCCTGACGGCAGCATGGTTTCATAAATATTGGATAATATTTAGTCCTGTAAAATAACCGCGATAGTTAAAAAAAGTCAGTTGCGCGTTTACCGAAAGGATTGTCAAAACATGAGTTTTTAGGGCGGGTTGAGGCTTTCTCTCTCATACAAATCCGAGATGAGAGTAAACCCGCCGCGGCTCAAAACTCGCAACTGTCGATCGACTAATTTTTGCCACCAGCGGGCGATACTTGATAAAGTCCTCTAACGGGCCCTGGATCGGTCGGTGAATCTTGCTGCTGTGTTGGAAGTGTAAACTGATCTTGGAGTCCGGCGGGAGTAGGGAAACAGCCGCTTGGTTGAGGTGCTAGCTGGCAAGCTGCAGGCAGTGCCATGACTGAGGCATCGAAGGGATTGACGGCATCTGGAACGCGGAGAATCGGATCGCTGGAAACTTGTCGCTGCATGACTCGTCGGTAGAAGCCGTTGACGCGGCTGGCATCCCGCTCAATTTCTTTTTCGGGAAAGGCAACGACGCCGCTGGGGGAACCGATGCCTAAATAGTCGCCCAAGTAACCTTGCAAGCTGACGTTGTGGTAAAAGTCTCCTGAAGCTTGAAAAAATTGTCGGTTGAAGTCGTCGGCAATCGGGTGAAATCGCTCTGTTTGTGCTTGAGCTGGTTTGACGGATGCCATTGCGACAGAGGCGACAGCGAGAATCAACGCGCCGCTCAGGCTTTTTAACTTTTGACTCATATATTTGGGCCTCCTTAATTAATTCCGATTCCACTATAAACTGATTATCGACGGATTATTTGTGTTTTTTACAAGGTGTGAGTTATGGATGCTGCGGATTTAAAGGTGTTGCGCGATCGACTTCTAGATTTGCTGTGCGAGTTTGCCTATCGCGAAGGCGATTTTGTGCTGTCTTCGGGGCAGAAAAGTTCTTATTATATTAACTGCAAACCGGTGACGCTGCACGCTGAAGGTGCTTTGGCAACGGGACGTTTGCTGTTGTCTATGCTGTCGTCGGATGTGCAAGCTGTGGGCGGTTTGACTTTGGGTGCTGACCCGATTGTAACTGCGGTGAGTGTGGTTTCGGCTCTGGAAGGTCGATCAATTCCGGCGCTAATTGTCAGAAAGGAGACGAAGGGACACGGGACAATGGCGTATATTGAGGGGCCGCTGTTGCCAGAGGGGACGAATGTGGCGGTTTTGGAGGATGTGGTGACGACGGGTAAGTCGGCGATGCAGGCGGTGGAAAGGTTGCGGGGAGCGGGTTATAAAGTCGATCGCGTGTTGTCGCTGATTGACAGAGAGCAAGGTGGTGCGGAGTTTTATCGCTCTGTTGGATTAAACTTTGAAACAGTTTTTACGATTAACGATCTTCAAAAGTGGATGGCTAGCAAAAAATAGGCAAAAGTGCGATCGAACTGACCGAAGATCACCATTTTCATGAACAGGCTTTCGGGCCTCTTCCACAAGAGTTCTCAAGATGTTTTTTTCTAGTTACCAGGCTCTGCCTGGTAATGAATATCTAGAGGCTCTGCCTCCATTTGAAGTGAGGAAATCGGTGTTTTATTGGGTGGGATTAGAAAGAAACTATCGCCGCTCGAATTTTACCAAAAGCAGCTCAGGTACTTGGAGGACAATGGAAAATAAAATTTTCGGTGCTAAACAAGCGCAAGCTTTCAGATTCTGATTCTATACCAATCGACCGATTTTAGCAGAGCGAAATTATAACCTGAGTGAGATATTAACTAGAGAAGACTGTTTTAAGGTGTTAGATGACCTGGCGCAAGGAGAAGCAGCAATGATTTTGCCTGCATCTGTTAAAGGGAAATGGAAACGACTGGCAACAGCCTTTATTTGTCCTCTGACACTAATGGGTGTTGGGATTGGACAACAACCAATTCAAGCACAACAAAATCCATCTAAGACTAATGTTGCTGCTTTGCCAGATGGTATTTACCTGTACGGAGATTCGCCACAGCCCAACCAAGTTCTTCAAAACTACATTGTGTTTCAACGCCAGAACGATCGGGTGGTTGGTGCAATTTACGCGCCGCGATCGGACTTTGCGTGCTTCACTGGTAAAATTCAGGGAAATACACTTTCGGGAAAGGCAATCTCAGCCGGAAAAATTCAAACAGTTGAAATCAATACTCAGCTAACAAATCTGCATTCTATTCGCACAATTAGCTCAAACGATCGGCGCATTCTTTCAACGTGCCAACAGACAGCGCAAGCTAACATATCCAGGTAAATCTTTTACTTAGCTCAAATGGTGCATGAGGTTGGCGCTGCGTTAACTCGCCCTACGAATTCAAAATTTATCATTACCAGGCAGAGCCTGGTAATGAATATCTAGACGCTATGCCTCGACTAACAAATAGTACAAAATATGAGCTTTTACCGCCGACTTAATGGTCCTGAAAAAATCGGTTTTATTGACTTATTCTCAGAAATAGGCGGCATGAGAGGAGCGTTTGAATCCGCCGCTGTTCCTTGAATGTGCAAACGGAATGCCTCTTAAGCAGCGAAATCAATCCCAATGCTCAGTTAGTTTACCAGTACCGGGTAGGCGACTAATTGGCTATCGCGGTGGTAATTCTCTTCCTTCTTGGCAACTGGGTTTGCGAGGCGAGAACAGTTGAGACGAAATTGAGTAGATGAAGAGTTTTATATTGAAAAGGCGAAATAAAGAATTTGGGCATAACCCAGATGATAAGCTATTAACTAAAGAGCAAATAGCTACTTTTTTGCTCATCCCAATCTGGATAAAATTCTCGATTCTTTGGTAACAAAAAAGTACCTGCAAGGGAACATCGCAATTCTCCTTTTCGGAAACTCCTTTTAATATCACCTTAAGTAAGGTGCGCCATCAGCACCCTAGTTTTGGGCGGGCAGGATGCCCGCCCCACCAGAAACGAAACAGCTTTAGGATTAAGTAAGGTGCGCCATCAGCACCCTACGAATTAATCCAATTAGCTTTGGGCTACAGGTTCCTTAGCCAAAAACTTCTCTAATTCCGTCAAAGCATCGGCATCAACCTTAGTCTGCATCGGACAGAACTTAGGCCCGCACATTGAACAGAATTCAGCAGTTTTGTAGATATCCGCCGGCAAAGTTTCGTCGTGATATTCCTTTGCGCGTTCTGGATCTAATGACAGCTCAAATTGACGGTTCCAATCGAAATTGTAACGCGCTTTCGAGAGTTCATCATCGCGATCGCGCGCACCCGGACGCCGGCGCGCAATATCTGCAGCGTGAGCCGCAATTTTGTAAGCAATCAGCCCGTTTCGGACATCCTCAGCATTCGGCAATCCTAAGTGTTCCTTCGGTGTCACGTAACACAGCATTGCAGTACCGTACCAGCCAGCCATCGCCGCCCCAATTGCTGAGGTAATGTGGTCGTACCCAGGCGCAATATCTGTCACCAACGGCCCCAAAACATAGAAGGGTGCTTCGGAACATTCCTCCATTTGTTTCTTGACATTAAACTCAATTTGATCCATCGGCACGTGGCCGGGGCCTTCCACCATTACCTGCACGTCATGTTCCCAAGCTTTGCGAGTTAATTGTCCCAAAGTTTTGAGTTCAGCTAATTGAGCCTCATCCGAGGCATCGTGAGTGCAACCGGGGCGCAGAGAATCTCCCAAACTAAACGAAACATCGTATTTTTTGAAGATTTCAATGATGTCGTTAAAGTGAGTGTAGAGGGGATTTTGTTTGTGGTGATGCAGCATCCACCTGGCCAAAATGCCGCCGCCGCGAGAGACAATGCCAGTTAGCCGATTTTTCACCAACGGCAAATGCTCAATCAAAATTCCGGCGTGAATAGTTTGGTAATCAACACCTTGTTGAGCGTGTTTGTCAATGATGTGAAGAAAGTCATTCGGCGTCAGACTTTCCATATTACCGTGAACGCTTTCTAGAGCTTGGTAAATTGGTACAGTACCGATCGGCACCGGTGAAGCTTTGATAATTGTAGTGCGAATTTCATCCAAATTGCCGCCGCCGGTGGACAAGTCCATCACGGTATCAGCGCCGTATTTAACTGCTAGTTTAAGCTTGTCAACTTCTTCTTCCATATTGGAAGAGTTGGGAGATGCACCGATATTAGCATTGACTTTGCATTTAGAGGCAATGCCGATCGCCATCGGTTCTAAATTCGTGTGATTGATATTAGCCGGAATAATCATCCGTCCCCGCGCTACTTCGGCGCGGATAAGTTCTGGCGGGAGATTTTCTCGCTTAGCAACAAAGTGCATTTCCTCAGTAATTACACCTTGGCGGGCGTAGTGCATCTGAGATACATTGGTGTGCCCGCTACGCTTAGCGATCCATTCGGTACGCATATTTAATTTCCTTGATAAACAGCTTCCCTCCGCTGGTATTACCCAGACTCAGGTTCTAAGGGTGTTTTCTCAGCCCGGATATTCGGGCACCCCTAGCTAAGCTGTTGATTGTATCACCGATTTCTGTGCGCGACGCCAGCAACTAAGGAAATCTTAATATTGAGAGATAGATGAGGGGAGCGATCGCCCTTTTGGGGCTTCTGATATTTCTGCTGTTTAAAAAGTGCGATCGTACCCCCTTTAAGAATCTAAACACCATCACACCTCATCAGGATTAATTCCCATTTGCCGCAATTTTGCTGCTAGGCGATCGGCGCGTTGTTTTTCTTTTGAAGCTTTTTCAAGACGATAAAGTTAAAGATATGTCAGGAGATGAAGAACCTGTTGTGAATTTATCTGAGATTTTGAGACAAGTTTATTTGGAGGCGACTCTAGATTTTGCGATCGATTATTCAGTGCAGCCTGTGCCGCCGCTGAGTGAGGGTGATTTTCAGTGGGTGCGATCGTTGATGGAATCGTAGGATGGAGACAGGGAGTGCGATCGTGCATAATAGTTAATAGATAACGCTTTAGCAAGCTTTAAACTGTACTTTTTCCAAAGCGTCAGCTTAAAAAAGAGAGAGAAGATATGACATTTGCTGGTGGGGTATCCGACAAACTGGGCAATCGATACGAAGGTCGGTGGACTGTGCATTGCATGATTGATGTGATGGATGAGAAAACCGATTCTATTAGTCTAGAACCACCAGGTATAGACGGCATAGAGTTCTTTATGCGTCGAGAGGGTAAATTGGAGTATCACCAAGTTAAGCGACAAAGAAGTGGGCGTGGGCGCTGGACACTAAGTGCTTTGGAAGATACACAAGTTCAAGTCCTATCCGACTTTTGGAAACATCTGAGTAATCCAGATGTTTCTTGTGTCTTCATTTCTACTCAAGATGCAGATGAACTACAAAGGTTAGCTATGGATGCAAGAGATGCTGTATCCTTGACAGAGTTTGAGCAAAAGTATCTTAATCAAAAACTATCTGGTCACTTCGATACGCTCCTTCAGAAATGGGGAAATTGTTCTCGAAGAGACGCTTACGAAGCGCTCAAGCGAGTTGAAGTTCAAACAGTGGGCGAGAATTTTCTGGTTAATACTGTTGAAAATCGTCTAGCAGCTTTAGTTGAGGGCGATCCAGAAACTGTCAGGCTTGAACTGGCTGAATTAGCACTAAACAGCATTCGCAATGAACTGACGGCACATGATATCTGGCATTATTTGCTGCAAAAAAGAGGCTATCGCCGTCGCGAGTGGGGCAAAGATCCTCACGTTTTGGCTGCCGTCGATAAAGTTAACGATGGCTACCTCTCTCGTTTACATAAAGAAGCGATTGCAGGAAAAGTAATCCCCAGAGAGGAGGTAGACACTATTGTTGCTCGGCTCACCTCGTCAGACGATAAGCCTGGTGTATTAGTTGTAGGTGAAGCTGGAGTGGGCAAAAGTGGCGTTATTCTCCAAGCTGTGGAAGCACTTCGTAAAAAAGGTATACCATTAATCGCTTTTCGTGTAGATCGTTTAGACCCAACTGACTCACCCGATCGAGTTGGAGAACAGTTGGAAAAGTTACCTGGTTCTCCTGCTCATGTTCTAGCCAACATTGCACAGGGACGTGATTGCGTGCTACTTATCGATCAGCTTGATGCGGTGAGTAAGGCTTCTGGTCGCAATCCTGATTTTTTTGAATGTGTAGATCGGATCATCGACCAAGCTAAAGCCTATCCACAAATGCGTTTACTGTTAGCTTGTCGCAAGTTTGACCTAGATTATGACCCCAGATTTAAGCGTTTAACGGGTGAGAATGGAATTGCTGAGACGGTGACAATTAATCGCTTATCTCATGAGAAAGTGCGAGAGGTTGTGGCAGACCTAGGATTAGAAGCAAGGTTACTAGACAATAATCAATTAAAGCTGTTATCCATACCCCTGCACCTGAGATTGCTAGCAGAAGTTGCAGAAGGTTCAAAACCTAATGTGCTCAATTTTAGGACAGCTAAAGATCTATATGATAAATTCTGGGATGATAAGAAGGATAGTATCCACGCGGGGGGGAATTCTGAGCATTGGACAGATGTGATATACACCCTCTGCGATTATATGAGTAAAAAGCAGAAGTTATCTGCTCCTAAAGCTCGTGTGGATGGATATGGAAAAACTGCTGAATTAATGGCATCTGAACACATCCTGGTTCCAGATGGGCAGCAGTATTCATTTTTTCATGAAGGTTTTTTCGACTATGCTTTTGCACGTCGCTTTGCAAGTGATGATGAAGAACTATTAAATTTTTTAGGGAGTGGGGAGCAGCAACATTTGTTTCGACGCGCTCAAGTTCGGCAAATTTTGGTTTACGAGCGGGATGCAGATCGCGATCGCTATCTTGCTGACCTCCAAGCTTTAATTACTAGCCCGAACGTCCGCTTTCACATCAAGAAGGTAGTATTTGCCCTGCTTGCAGCGCTAGATGACCCCACACAAGAGGAGTGGGAGATTATTGCCCCGCTAATAGGTAAGCAAGACGATCCCATCACGCAACAAGTTTGGCAAACTTTGCGTAGTTCTGTTCATTGGTTTCAACTGCTAGACTTGCTAGGATTAATAGAACAGTGGCTCAGGGATGAGAGCGAGGAACGTATCGAGCAAACGGTAACACTGCTATCTATTATGCAGAGGCAGATACCGGATCGGGTGGCTGAGTTAGCAGAGCCTTTTATTGCTGTATCGGAAGCATGGCGCGATCGGCTCAACTACCTTATACAAAGGGCAGAAATTGTTACTGAGCGTCGTTTTTTTGACTTTTTCCTGCGACTTATTCATGCAGGAATTCTTGACCAACCACGAAGAATAATCAATTCCAATCACGACTTTTGGAGGCAAATCTATTCTTTACCTCAACATCCTCCAGACTGGGCTTGTGAAGCTATTAGCTGCTATCTCAATCGGTATTTAGATTTAAGTCTAGCTGCTGGACAACCTAATCTGTTCGATCGCAACTCTGGTACTCTACCTCACAGCCAATTTGGTGAACAGATTGTAATGGCAAGCGCGCGTCAGGCTCCAAGAGCATTTATTGAACACCTTTTTCCTTTTATGCTACGAATCATGGAGTTAACATCTATACGAGAAAATAATCCACCTTGGCGTGATTCAGTCTGGTATTATCGGCATTATGGTAAAGGCTATGACATTAATCATGCCTTATTAAGTGGGATGGAAGAAGCACTATCTGATTTGGCTGCGAACCATCCTGAAGATTTTTCCATCCTCGCAGAGCAACAACTTCGTAGCTCTAATTTTGAAACAATCCAGTTTTTGTTAATTCGTGCCTATACTGCGAATGGAGAAAGATTTGCCGATGAAGCTATTGATTACCTCTGCGAACAACCAGCACGAATCAAAACAGGATATACCATTTGTAGCAGTAGTGGAGGAGCTTCCTTCTGGGCAACTCGCCAACTCCTAGAGGCAATTACTCCACATGCCTCTAACAAGCATTTAGTAATGCTTGAGACAGCGATATTAAACTATTATCCTGAGTGGGAAAAAAGAGCTGGTATGCACTTGTATTACGGTCATGCACAGTTTGTTTTGCTAGAAGGTATCAATTCCTCTCGGCGCTCAGAGTCAGCTACCCGTCGGTTACAAGAATGGCAGCGAAAGTTTAGTAAACAGTCAGTAGAAGCGCCGCAGCCAATGGTGGCAAGTGTCGTTGGTTCTCCCATACCAGAATCGGCAACACAGAAGATGACTGATGAACAGTGGTTGAGAGCAATTCAGCGCTATGACAAGCATGGCTTGGACTCCAACAAAGACTACTCTTTTGCAGGTGGGGCAGGCCAGCTATCACATCTTCTAGAAAGGCAAGTGAAGATTGAACCAAAACGTTTTGCTGCATTAGTTAGACAGTTTCCAGATAACACGAATTCATATTACTTTGATGCTGTTTTACGCGGTATTGCAGAAGTTGATCTAGATATTGAGACTGCTTTTCTGGTATGTCAGCGTTGCCACCAATTACCCAATTATCCTTGTGGTCGTTCGATTAGTTGGCTGATTGAAAAATTAGCTAATTTCCTCTGGTCTGAAGAGGCTTTTGATATTGTAACTTGGTATGCCTTAAACGACCCTAATCCCGAACAAGAGTCTTGGCGCACTGAGACTTCCAACGGACAGGTTTACTACGGTGGTGATATTTTAGGTGCTGGAATTAATTCGACACGAGGTAGTGCTGTAAGTGCAATTGCCCAACTAATTTTGGCGGACAAAAATCGCGCCTCTTATTTTCAACAATCTCTCCAACAGATCGTTCAAGACTCTTCGATTGCTGTTAGATCCTGTGTGGCTCAAGCACTAACAGCAATGTTGAATTATGACCGAGACTTAGCTGTCAGCTTGTTTCAGCAACTTTGCGATACCGAAGATGCACTTCTTGGAACTCAGACTGTTGAGTATTTCTTGTACTACGCTTTACACACGCATTTTGAAGTGCTAGCATCGATTGTTGAACGGATGATTAGGTCTGACTTACCGGAAGTAGTAAAGGTTGGGACTAGACAAGCCTGTGTAGCATCTCTAAATATCGAAGAGGCACGTTGGCTGGCAGAACTTTGCCTGTCTGGTACAGAAACTCATCGAATCGCTGCGACTGAGATATTCGTTGCCAACTTTCGTCAAGCACACTTTCGTGAATTTTGTGAAGAGGTTTTAATTAAACTTTTCGATGATTCATCTGAACCAGTGCGTTCTCAAGCAGCTAGGTGTTTCTCACATTTTGAGGGAGATGAACTCGGTGATTACATCAGTTTAGTGGAGGGATTTGTTGATAGTCCCGCATTTTTTAGTGATGACTACAACTTAATCGATGCCTTGGAAAAGACAACAGCTAAACTTCCCGATGCTGTTACTTATCGAGTGTGCGAGCGCTTTATAGAAGGCTTGAAATCCGATGATGCTAATGTTAGTCAGCGTGGAAGGCTTGAAGCAGACAAAGTTAGTAAATTACTCCTGCAATTATACAGTCAAAGTAAAAAAGACTCAGCGTTACAATTACGCTGTCTTGACCTGATTGACTTTATGACTCAAATGGAAGTTTACGAATTAGCTGAGGCGCTAACGCAGTATGAAAGATGAAAGCGAGTATATTTCCCGTATGGGGTTCGTGAAGCGAAGCAATAGCCATAGCAAATTGCCTTCCTGATGGCAGCACTGATTAACTTGAAACCGAAGAGAAACTATAGCGTTTCTCAAATAAGTGAGGTACGCCCCGATCGCATTCCGATTCCCAGGCGTACCTCATTTTACTCAAAAGTGCTATATAATCATCAATCCTTACATCAAAGCTGTGGAAGTAGGTCGATCGACCTTGCTATCAGAGGCCTTTGAAATAGCAGAGGATTCCCCGGAATTTGGCTTAGCTTCAGTCTCTTTTTCCCCGGATTCAAGTTTGTCTGTATCGTGCTTTAATTCTGATACAATTGCGCCTCGATCGCGCCAAGCTTCGGCATTTTCTGGTTTGATGGCAATAGCTCGATCGTAAGCTGCCATTGCTTCCTCATAGCGCTTTAATTCAGACAAGACTATCCCCAGATGACGCCAAGCATCGTAGGAGTCTGGCTTAATAGCAATCACTTTCTCATATGCTGCGATCGCTTCTTCATGGCGCTGCAATTTAGCCAAAGATTCGCCTTTACCAAACCAAGCTTCGTAACACTCGGAATTAAGGGTAATTGCTGATTCGTAAGAGGCAATTGCTGCTTCGTGCTGCGACAGTTTATCGAAAGCTGCGCCTCGGTTGTGCCACACTTCAAAATCCTCCGGTTTAAGGGCTATTGCTTTGTCGTAGGATTCGATCGATTCTTGATATCGCTGCATTTTTCCGAGCACAGCCGCTCTATTGTACCAAACTTCGTATTTATCGGGTCGGATGCCGATCGCCCGATCGTAAGAATCAATAGCATCGCTGTAGCGCAGCAGTCTCCACAGCATATTGCCTCGATTGTACCAAGTTTCATATCTCTTGGAATTGAGTTCAAGAGCGCGATCGTAAGAATCAACTGCTGCTGCGTACTGCTGTACTTTGGCCAGCATCGCACCTCGGTTGTGCCAAATTTCGCTGTCGGTTGCTTTGATAGCGAGGGCGCGATCGTAACTGGCGATCGCTTCTTCGTAATGCTGCAATTGACCCAACAAAGCCGCTATACTGTGCCAACAACCGTATTTTCTAGATTCGCTCAAACTTGCTCGTTCGTAACAGGCGATCGCGTCTTCGTACCTGTGCAATTTGCCCAGCAAATGCGCTTTATTATACCATGCTTCGTAGTTATCCGGTTTAATTAATATTGCTTGGTCGTAACAGGCGAGTGCTTCTTCCAGGCGCTGCAATCTTACTAACACATTTCCGCGCCAATACCAAGCCTCATCCAAATTTTTATTCGCTAAAACAGCTTTTTCCAAACACACTAATGCTTCATCATAATTGCCTTGAAAATAAAGCCCTTCGGCTTGCTTGATATAATCGTCAGCAATCAAATTTTCGTTGCTAGCAAGTGCCGTTTGCGAATTTTGGGAATTGTTTAAGGGGGGTTGAGGTGCGACTTTGAGAGCTTCTTTGGCAACAACTGCGGGAACTTGGGAAATTTCTTGAACAATTTGAGATTTTTTCTCGTCAACTTCTGTACGCAAAACTTGCAGGTGCATGATAAATTGAGATTTGAGAGTCTCAATTTGCTCGACGGAAGATTTGGAAAGTTCAGTTTCTCTAGTTAAAAAATCAATAGATTGTTTAGCTGCACTCATTTGCGCTTCTAATTCATTCCTCAACTTTTGAGTCAGTTGGCTAGAATTTATGAGTTCTGATTCCAATACACCAATGCCTTGCAATCGTTTATTGGCATCAGCAACCAAGTGTTTGATGATCAGCCGTCGCATCATCCAAAAAAAGGCAATTGTCACTGGTGGAAATACAGTACCAAGAATTAGTAAAAAATTGAGCAAAGTTATGGTACTATTAAAACCGTATCCAGATTCAGAACTGCCACTAGACGGGGAGATAAAAGCGACAACCTCGCGAACTTGAGGATTGGTCTCAACCCCAGTTTCGATTAATTTAGCCAGCCAGGTTTCTTGTAAAGATTTTGTTAGTTCATCGCCGGATGCAGCAGGAGTATTCGCCTTGGTTTTCGCACTAGCAGATAAATCGGGTTGAGCGGCCGCTACCAGCAAACCAGTCGGCGATTTTACAGCAATTCGCGGGGAAAATTGTTCGTTGGCGATCGTCTCAGGCTCGCTAATTGACTCAGCCCGACGGGATAGGGTAGTATTTGAGAAAAATTGTTCGTGAGCGATCGTCTCAGGCTCGCTAATTGACTCAGCCCGACGGGATAGGGTAGTATTTGGAGAAAATTGTTCGTGGGCGATCGTCTCAGGCTCGCTAATTGACTCAGCCGGACGCGATTCAGTATTATTTACCGCATCAACAAAGTTGCTAGCCTGCGGTGTCTCAGGAGAAATAGGATTTGCAGCAGGATTGGCGCTAGTATTAGCAGTTAAATTGTGGGATGCGAGGGCAGCCAGAGTCAAGAGAGCTAGATTAGAGACGCGCATAAACGTCAACTCATTTAGGAGAAATTAGTGCTTGGTTGTCAGCGATCGGGCGATCGACCTCATCGTCTCAGCAGTTAGAATAGCTGACATGAGGAATGCTGACTTACTATCTCCAAAATACGCGCGGAGTCTGACTTTTCAGGAAAACTGCCAGTAATTCTGGCTGGGGAACTTTGATGAAAGAATATATTCTCGCGCCTGATGCGGTTGGATAACTCTCGGAATCATCATGAGGCTGGTAGGGCGGGGTTCACCAATCTGCACGATTAGGCAACTCTCCGGGTGAACCCCCTCCAACCGACCCGATTTTTAACTCTAAACCCCAGCTAAAACCGCTTCCGGCTGCTGATGTTCAACCGCCACTTCCTCTAAATCAGCGCCAAAAATTTCACAGCTATTATTCGGACTTTCAATCAGCTTAATCTTGTGCAACTCTGCGCCCAATTCCCGAACGGGCGCAAGCAATAATTGCCCGATCCGAACAGCAATATTCTCCGCTGTCGGCACAACGTTCTCAAAATAAGCAATATCCTTATTTAAAAAAGTGTGATCGAAGGGTTCAACAACATAATCGTCAACGGCTTTTTGCAAAGCTCCCAAATCAGCAATCATGCCAGTCCGCGCATCAATTTCCCCTTTAACAGTCACCTCTAAATGATAATTGTGACCGTGACCGTTGGGACGAGCACATTTGCCGTAAATCTCCGAATTTTCTTCAAAGCTCAAATCGGGACGAGCCAACCGATGGGCGGCGCTAAAATGAGTGGACAAAGTTAGATAAGCTTCCATTCCGTTTCCTAAATATTCAGCCCAAAGTTCGGGATGTTCAAACAATTGAATTTTGCTCACAGGCAAATGAGGGGCTAGCCGCAGCCAAATTTGCCGTGCTATGTTTTCCGTAGTTGGCAGAGTTTGCTCAAATTCCGGCCACGCTTCGTTAAGGTAGGAAAAATCGAGATCCTTGATAACTTCCCGCTTGATGACGTGCTTGACATCAGACAGGTTGAGCACCATGCCGTACTCGTCGAGTTCGCCTATCATGGAAACGTAAAGGACATAATTGTGTCCGTGTCCCGGTGCGCGGGCAGTTGGGCCAAACCGCTCAAAGTTCTCGGCTTCGCTTAACTCCGGCAGCCAGTACCGGTGACTCGCCGAAAACTGTGCCCGACGATTGATGATGCACTGCATAAAAGTCAAGTAGGGTAAGCTTGTTAAGTTCTGTAAAGGACTTACTTCTTAAGGATAAACTAATTTTTGCTGGAATTTTTCGATTATTTGAGGGTGCTGCAAATGAATTTCTACCAATTTTCCAAATATTGGCCACAAGTCGCCGATCGATCGAGCCGCCGGGCCCATTTTACGCCACAACACAGATATCTGGCAGAAAATACCGCTACAAAACAGTTTCTCGCCATCAGTTACTAACCCATCAGTTACGAGTCTTTGAGAGAGTGGGTGAAGCTGAGCTATTCCCAAGGGAATCGACTTTTTTGCCACACACGACACTCCAGAGTTCGAGTTTTTCGCCTAAGCTCTGCAATAGTTAGCCGTTGGCAGTTCAGTTGCGCTCAAAACTAATCACCAATTACCAATTACCCAATATTAATGAATTCGATTACTGCACGAGCCGATCGCTTTTTTGACCATTTATCGGGTGCGATGACAACCCCGCTATTCTATATCGGGGACACTCATCTGTCCATCAGTGCGATCGTCAAACTGATAATCTTAGCTATATTTGCCTTGATTATAGCTAAGATTATCAGTGAAGGAATCAAGCGCAGCCTGCTAGTTCGGATGGGATTGGATCGCGGCAGTCGAGAAGCAATTTCTACGATCATTAGCTATATTTTAGCCAGTATTGGCTGTATATTCGTCCTGCAAGGTTCCGGCATCAACCTCACTTCTCTCACCGTGTTAGCTGGCGTCGTCGGCATTGGTTTCGGCTTCGGATTGCAAAATCTCGCCAGCAACTTTATCAGCGGTCTCACCCTGCTATTTGAACACCAAATTAGAGTCGGAGACTTTATTGAAATCGACAAGTTATTAGGAACAGTAGAAACAATTTCGATTCGCTCTACAATTATTAAAACAATTGACGGTCTATTTGTAATCATACCAAATATTAAGTTTGTCGAAACTAATATTATTAACTGGAGTTACAGAGACCCCAGATGCCGCCTCCACATCCCCGTCGGTGTTGCTTACGGTTCTGACCCAGTAATAGTTACGGAAGCGCTGTTAATTGCGGCGCGGATGGAATCGAATGTCTTGTCCCATCCTTCTCCTAAAGTATGGTTTCACGGTTTTGGAGATAACGCTTTAAATTTTGAACTTTTAGTTTGGATTGACCAGCCGCAGGAAAGTGATGCTATTAAAAGCGCGGTAAATTTTTTAATAGATTACGAATTGCGCCACCGAAATATCGAAATTCCCTTTCCCCAGCGGGATTTGTGGCTGCGAAACCCGCAAGAGTTAACTCAACTTTTTCACAATAACAAAGACGATAATTCTAACGGAAAAGTTTTTCCGCAGAATGCTAAATCTTCAGCCGAGATCAAATCTAATCCGCCCGTTTCTGAACATAAAAATCCAGCGCCTAAATCCCCTAATAATTGGACGCTGCGAGATTTGTTGAGGCGAGTAACTTATTTTGAACAGTGTACGGATTTAGAACTGCGGCAGTTAATTGAATACGGCTACCGACAACTGTTTCCAGCGGGACAGGTGGTATGTAAGGAAAATGACCCTGGCGATTCTTTTTATATTATTCTTTCAGGTACTGTAGAAGTTCTTTCTCAAAAAGCCGGTCAGTATATTGCTACCCTTCACGAGGGCGAGTTTTTTGGGGAAATATCTTTGCTGTTGGGTACTCCGAGAACGGCGACTGTTAAAACTAGCGAAGATGCAATTTTGTTTGTGGTGGAACGTCACGATTTACAAAAACTTTTAAGAGAACAACCCAATTTAGCCGATCAGATTGCTCAAAAATTGTCGGAACGCCAGCAAGCTTTGAGAGATTTGGGATTGTTAGATGACGACTCTCTGGAACAAACTCCTTTTATTAAAATTCGCAAGCGAATTCAAGTCCTTTTTGGAATTTGAAAGAGGGAAGTTCGGCAACGGATTCTGTAACGGATGTAACGGATGTAACGGATGTCAGGAAGAAGGAAGAAGGAAGAGGGAAGAGGGAACAATCTGCTTTTTTAACTTTTAATTTTTAATTCATCTTGCGCTTCCCGCCGCAGTCTAGCGGCAATTCTAAACAGTTCTTGACCGGTGTGCAAGTGGCGATCGTCATAATTGAGGGTAAATAGCTGCAATTCTTCTATTCCGTCTCCGACTTGATTGATGCTGTAGTAGAGATAGGCCGCTACTCCGGCTACATTAGAGGGATTGGGCATCGATGTAAGAAAGTTATGAGCTTTTTTGAGAAACTCGCGGCTGGTTTCGATATAAAGTTGAAACTTTTCTATCAGTTCGTCATCAAACGGATCTGCGGACAACTCGTCTATTTCCTTTTTAAGCGGCTTCAAGATGCTGTTGAGCATTTTATTGACGGGTTTGTATACTTTAATCAGCCACTGTTCCATTTGTTCGTCAGCGTCCCGTGCTGTTTGTGTTTGCTGGCGGCTGACGTTTGGTGCGACTGGTGATTGCTGTTCGGTTTGCTCGGAAAGTTGGCGATCGTAAGATTGTCTGCGCTGAGCGTCTCCTAATATTTCATAGGCTGCATTGAGGCGGACAATTTCTTCGTGACCCGCTGTGTCGCTGCGGCTGTCTGGATGAAATAATTTGACTAAACGGCGGTATGCTTGTTTAATCTCGGCTTGTGTTGCGGTTGGGCTAATCTTTAGGGTTTTGTAGTGATTGATAACGGAAGACACGCTGTTATTTCCTTGAAATCTGGATAATATGTGAAAAATTGCTTGACAAAAATATCATTTTTTGCTAAAATTTTAAGTATTTATCTGATATAAATGTCAAAAATTGTCAGTAAAAAACTTCAGTTTTCAACTTATCATAAATCTATTTTAGAAAAACATTGAAGCTTTGGAAGTGGTGAGCCGATCGACATTTGGGACTCCTATAGCGCTGCTCTCGCCAACAGTTAGCTCCTTCTTTTATTTTCTCTTCCTTCACCACAAGAGCGCTCAGCGCCCGCTTCGCTAACACGTCGAAAGCGGTTCAAAAACAAGCGCCTTCAGAAATTCGGCATCATTCGCGATCGAGGAAGCTAGAATCTACCGCCATTGTTGAATCTAAAAAGCCAAGCAGGGCGTACACTGTACGCCCTGCTCTGTGTTGCTGCAACTTGGCTGGAGGCTGACCTAGTTGAGGGCCATCGCCAGATTGAGTTCTGGCTCTTGGAACAAGGGAGTGCTGAGATAGCGTTCGCCGAAGCTAGGCTGAATCATCACAATCAATTTCCCTGCATTTTCCGGACGCTTGCCGACTTTCACTGCCGCACATAGTGCCGCACCGCTGGAAATACCGGACAAAAGTCCTTCTTCTCTGGCCAAGCGCCGACCGTAGGCGATCGCCTCGTCATCCGTAACAATTATAATTTCGTCGATCGAATCCACATTCAGCACCGGCGGCACAAAACCAGCACCGATACCTTGAATTTTGTGAGGCCCTGGCTTTCCGCCCGACAGTACCTGACTGTTGGCCGGCTCAACGGCGATCGCCTTAAACTCGGGTTTCCGCGACTTAATCACCTCTGCGACACCCGTAATCGTACCGCCCGTGCCGACTCCGGAAATCAGGAAATCCACCTCGCCGTCTGTATCTTCCCAAATTTCCTCAGCCGTTGTCGAACGGTGAACCTGCGGGTTCGCTGGATTCCGAAACTGCTGCAACATATACGCATTGGGAGTTGTGTCCACAATCTCTTGAGCGCGGCGGATGCAGCCGCTCATGCCCTCAATTCCGGGAGTCAGTTCTAGTTGGGCCCCGTAAGCTCGCAGCATCGATCGGCGTTCGGTGCTCATCGTATCCGGCATGGTCAAAATCAACTGGTAGCCCTTAGCCGCCGCCACCATTGCTAGAGCAATTCCGGTATTGCCAGAAGTCGGTTCCACTAAAACTGTTTTGCCTGGACTAATCAGCCCTTCGGCCTCTGCTTGATTGACCATATTGACACCGATGCGGTCTTTCACCGATGATGCCGGATTCATGCCTTCGAGTTTTACCACAATCCGAGCCAAGCAGCCTTCTGCTTGGGGTATGCGGTTGAGTTGCACCAGGGGCGTCCGCCCTACCAATTCTGTAATGTCGCCAGCAATACGCATAATCTTTGTGAGTTTGTAATTAAGTAAATGTTAATTCCTAGTTGGCAATATTTTAACTAGATGTAATACATGATATCGAGCTGGCGTCTGCCATTGCGCTTTTCGCACAGATCCTGTAGCGTGTATTTGTGCAAAACTGAGTTGGCAATCGATCGAGCTTCTTGCCAAACTTCCCAAATCACCGCACTTTCTACAGTTTGAGCAGGCGAGTCTTTTTCAGATCGATCGAACTCTGAGCCTTCGAGACAGTTGATAATTTCTAGGAGTGTAATTTTCCACGGTTCTCTCGCCAAGATATAACCTCCCTTTGCTCCTCGCTGGCTACGAATCAGCCCGCAGCGTCTCATGGTAGCCAGCAACTGCTCTAAATATCGATCTGGAATATTTTGCTGAGCCGCTATCTGGCGAATTTGCAGAGGCTCGCCTTCCTCGTAGCAATCGGCAAGCTCCAGCAAAGCTAAGAGTGCGTATTCGCTTTTACAGGAGAGTTCTACCATAATTGCTTCAAATATCAGAATTATCTACTCCGAAGTCAGATGTTAAAATTCTCATCAATGTTGAGTTCCAAATTCTAACTCCTAACTTTACCTTTTATTATACCCCGGTTTTCCACTGAACTTGAGCGACTTTCATCACTTCATCCTTGGAACGATCGGCAATCTGAACGCAACAAACCCAGTTTCTCGTTTCGACTCCCTCCGCTTCCAGCACGGTCTTATTTCAATAAACGGGTTGTCTGCCTCTATGACTGATAATTTTTTATTTTTAATATATTCTTGGCGCCCCCTTCCTCCGGCAAACAAGAAAGCCCTGCAGCAGGCAGGGCTAAACTTGGCCTCTAGAGTTGCCAGCAGAGAGGATATGACCCCCCTGCCTCCTCTAACCCGCTCTTAGAACGTGAAAGTAGTTCTCAGAGTACCAATGATGATGTCATCATTACGGTCATCTTGATTAGGATTGGTCACCCAAATCACGCCCGGAGTAACAGAAATGTTGTCCGAGAGCTGAAACTTGTAGAACCCTTCAACGTGATACGAATCATCGTTGCGGAAGCTCCGCAAACTCCTCGATGCTTCAAGTTTATCCAAGTAAGGCTCACGACCTACCACGAACCCTAGCAAGTTACCTTCTTTCCCTAAATCAGGCAAAGCCAAGGTGACAGCGTAGTTCCAAATTCTCGCATCGCCGATGCCGATAATGCGGGCATTGGTTAAACCAGCCCAGCCACCAAGGATAAACCTCGGGCTCAGCCGCAACGAAGCCTGAGCACCGTAGGAGTTGCTGACAACTTTGCGAGCATTGAAGCCCTCAAAGCCCTCGCTCAAACCGTTGAGAGAATTAGCCACGCCGGTACCTGTGAAACCGCCAAGGTTGTCTGGCCCGTTCGATAAACCATTGTCAAACCCAAAGTTACCTCTGCTAAAGTAACCGTGGTTGTAGTTGAAAGCAACTTGCAAGTTGCGTCCGGGGGTAAAAGTCAACTGACCCATCGCCGCGTAGTCGCCGTTCGTCAAGCCTGCACCCCTAGCCGGACTGGCTGCATTTGACGCCAAATAACCGAAGGACAGAGAAGTCGGGCCGAACACGCCGCCCAGCAAGCCCCTGCCACCGAAGGCATAGTCAAAGCCAATACCTGAGCCACCGCCCAAGCGATAAATCGGGTTCCGCTGTCCAAAGGTGCTCAATGACCCGTTGCCACCGTCAAAGTCTTCAAAGTAAGGGTTGACAGTCGGCAGAATGTCGTCCCAGACGACAGCGTTGGCTGCAAGAGTAACGTTCAGTCGCGGACCGACGGGGAACTTGTACAGCAAGGTATCGAGGGCAACAACGTTGTCAGTTCTGCCGACAAAATTCCAAGTTTGAGTGCCTTCGCTGGTAGCCCCAAGGTTGAATTTTTGGCCGTTACCGACTTGAAGCCTCGTCAGCAGCAAGTCTCTGCCGGTGAAGCTCGTATTTAAATTGAGACGCACCCGCTGTTGGAAGACAGTTTCGTTATTGTTGCTGCCGATTCTTTCGCCGTCTCTGCCAAAAACGCTAATGTCGCTACTAAAGTCGTCGCTGAGGGCAAAAATAGCTTCCCCAGTCAGCTTGGTAGTGGTGGAGAATTGGTTGGCTTCGAGTTCGGCTGTCCGAGCTTCCAAAGCATCGACACGACCGCGCAGGGTTGCCAGTTCCGCTGCAAATTCTTCTTGGAGCCGTTGGAGGGCTGCCAAGTCATCTCTCGTAGCGAAGTTGCCAGTGCCGCCTCTAATTAGCTCGCTCACCTTGTCTAAGCAAGCATTTAAACCGGCTGCGAATTCGTAGCGAGTCATTGCCCGGTTGCCGCGGAAGGTGCCGTCGGGATAGCCGGCAATACAGCCGTAGCGCTCGACTAGGGATTGCAGTGCTTGGAAGGCCCAGTCTGTGGGCCGCACGTCGGAAAGTTGAGATACTGAGGTAACTTGACCTTCAGTTTCGCCGCCGGCAGTACCTTCGGTGGTGTACTGGTTGAGCTGTTCTAATGTGGCGGCTGGGTTTTGCTCTTGTGGTGCGGCAGTTTGGGCTAAAGATTCAGCCGATTTTGGCAAACTTTGTTCTGCCGACTCTGCCACTGCCGGGGCGGGAGTTTCTAATTGAACTGCACCGATTTGCTCTGGGAGAGCGGTAGCTGCCGAGGCTGGAATTTCTAGTTGGGCTGCCGGGGCAGAATTTTCTACTGGTTGAGCGACTGTTGGCTCAACTGCGGCTAAAGATTCACTTGTAGGTTGTGATGCCGCTTGGGGATTTGCCTCAGCAGGGGCTGCGTTGGCTCCGACGATCGCACTTTCAGGTGCAGCCGTGGCCACATCTGCCATCGCTGCCTGAGTTTCGTTGCCAGCGACTTGGGAAATTTCTTCTACTGGCTCGGAGGCTGCAGTTGTTTCGGAAACAGCAGCTAAAGCATTTAGTTTCGCTTCGGAGGTTTCAGCGGTTTCAGCTTTAGCGACAGCGGGATTGAGCGCATCAGCAGCCTGCTGAGCGTCTGCTGCCATCGCGCTCGAAGAAACTACTAGGGTAGCTCCTAAGACTGCTGGGCTGATTAGTAAGTAACTCCACAAAAATTTCGACATATTCACTCTCATCCTCACACCGATTACAGAGAAACTTTTCTAGTCTTCTATGTGGTCAGTCGTTGCTCAACTAGCATACTCTAAAAAGAGACCTAAAATTCACTTTTTCTTTTGATTCTTTCGGGCTGACCGAGTATATAGATGTGACTGACGGCTGCACTGAGCCTGTTTTTTCACCTGTGCTCAACTGCGTCAAAACCAGACTAGGCTTGGGCTGTCGATTGATTTTACCGATCGCACTTGATAGCGCCCGATCGCCTATTTACTTTTTAGCACAGCACGCCCGGCTCGTCTAGGCTGATTCGACTTTAACCTCCAAGCTGTGTCCGAGGACGCTAAAGACTTGGCGATGGTCGAACAATTCTAACAAATCGGCGTTGATTTTGTTGTGAGCTGCTTCTTGCCACAAAATTTTCATCGCTACCTCTGTTCGCAGAGCTCGTTTGTACGGGCGATCGCCTGCTGTCAGGGCGTCGTAAATATCCGCGATCGTCATCAATTGCGCTTGAATTGGAATTTCTGACTTGTTTAGACCTCGCGGATAGCCTGTGCCGTCGAGTTTTTCGTGATGTCCGTAGGCAATGTCTGGAACATTTTTTAAATCTTTTGTCCAAGGAATTTGTTTCAGAAACTCGTAAGTGTGAGTTACGTGAAATTCTATTGCCGATCGTTCTTCCGGCGTCAGGTTGCCCCTCGACACCATCAATTGCACGATCTCGTCTGGGTTCAGCAGGGGTTTCTTTGTCCCATCTATATCTCTGTAAGTTTGTCGAGAAATCTCTCGCAGTTGAGCTAGGGGTTCTGCTGCTAAAATGTGAGGCTCGTTTGCCTCTAGCAGCACTTCCCAGTATTCTGCTAATCTGGCTTTCGCCTCTGCTAGCTTAGTGTCTAGCTGTTCAATTTCCTGGCATTGAGGGCACTCTGGCTCCTGGAGCGGGTGTTTTCGGTAGGCTGAATGCTCCAGCAAGTATTTATATTTAGACTGGAGGCATTCCATTTCCATCGTCCGCTGAGCTAAGCCAAAGCGGTGGCGAATAATTTCTAGCTGTGCGGGGTAGAGCTTTTTCTGTTTGGTCAAAACTGCTTCGGGGACTCCTATTTTGCCAAAATCGTGCAGCAGGGCGGCGTAGCGAAGTTCTTGAATTTGGCGGCTGTTAAAGTAAATAGAGCGCAGTCCTCCGCTGCTGACGGTGTTTACTTCTTCTGAAAGGCGTACTGTGAGGGCTGCTACTCGTTCTGAATGGCCGTAGGTACAGGGATCTCTGGCTTCTATGACTTGCACCGAGGCTTTCACGAAGCCCTCGAACAAATTTTCTATGCTATCTTGGAGTTGATTGCGCTCGATCGAGATTGCTGCTTGAGAAGCGAGCGATCGAACTATCCTTTCTTCCCACTCGGAATACTGCTGAGTCGATTCCCAGGCATTGTCTGCTGTCAGAACCGTATCTGCTTTTGTTTTGCGGTTGATCAGTTGCAGTACGCCTATTGTCTCGCCCTGTCGGTTTTGCATCGGCAGTACCATTACCGAACAAGTGCGGTAATTAATATCCCTGTCAAAACTGGTATCTAGCCGATAGGGTACGCCGGGGGGTAAGTCGTAGGCATCAGACAGATTCAAACTTTGACCTGTAATTGCCACGTATCCTGTCAAACTTTTGTCGGTCAGTGGCAGAGCGAACTCTTTAAACGACAGGCTCGGTTTAGAAGCATTTTGGGCTACCTTGAACAGCAGCTTAGATGTTTCGTCGCTGTGATCTACTAAGTAAACGCTGCCAGCATCGCTGTAGGTAATTTCTCTACTTTTGGATAAAATTAAGTTTAACAACTCGCCCAAATCTTGGGCGCTTGACAAAGCTGCGCCAATATCTAAAAGCTTTTCTATCAGATCGGTTTTTTCTGTGGCAGAGTCGTTCTTGAACTCTGGCTTTTCAAATACGATCATGTTCGGATGATGGGGAATAGCCTTTTATACATTGAACGTTTAGCCTCTCGACTTTTTCACACCCGATTTTAACCCCTAGTCGATTTTTTATTTGCGAGCTTTCCGCGATCGGGGACTGTCACTAGATGCACTGGCTCTTGTTAGGCCAACGGGCACTCTTTTAATCTAGCGTAGAAATCTCTTGGGCTAGCGCAAAGTCTTTCTCAGTTAAGCCTCCGGCATCATGGGTTGTCAAGTTAACTGTAACTTTGTTGTAGGAGATTTCTATGTCGGGGTGATGTCCTGCGGCTTCTGAGGGGGCGACCAACTTATTTACAAAGGCGATCGCTTCGATAAAATCTTTAAATAAACGGGTACACCGCAGTTGTTTACCTTCAACCGTCCAGTCTGACAATTGACTGGCGCGCTCTTGAATTTCAGTATTGTTAATTAGCTCAGCCATAATTTTTTTTCTTTGGGATTAGCAATGGCAGATTAACGGCCAACTTGTAGAAACCCCGACCAAAAACTATCCGCTCTCACCAATAGTGTTGAGCCTCAAGTTTTAATACTCAAGATTTAACACTATTTGAGGTGAGAGCGGTCTAGCGGGTCTTCAGATTAGAACCTGACTGCCGGGAGAATCCCTAGCTCAGCCTGGTTCCCCGTGGAAGTCGTTTCCCGTTGGAGACGACGGCTGACTGCTAGTGAGCGGCCCCGGCGCACAGCCGGTAGTTTCCAATCTGATGACCCATGCGTTTACTACTTTCTATCATGGGCATCACCTCCAGGTTTAGCTAAATGGCTTAATATTGGAACGCACATCACCTAAATACAAGATTTAAGGTGATGATTTGTGCGCTAGCCATTGCCAGCGTTACCAGAAGAACTTGCGTTCTGAGTATCGTTCTAGTATTCACAATTATTAGAATAACACAAGGAATTAGAAGTGGGGGGATGCAAATGGAGATTTTTGTAAGATGATGGCAAATTACTGCTGCTGGAAGGTCTTTGATCGATCTCTACAGCAATCGGGCGATCGCAGTTTCAGCCATTTGCCTATATTTTCTTCAGAATCCGGGCTGTGCGGTTATCAGGTGCAGGGCAACTCTGGCGGCGGGGAAAAGCCGCTCGATTTCTTGCCAGATAGGAGAGAGAGTTCACCAGATATAAAAAAACAAGTTGTTCTAGCTACAGGCAGAGTTGGTTTTTGTACAAAATCAACTTTTTTTAGGCCGCTAATTCGATCGAATCCTGGAAACAAAAAGCTCCTGCCTGGTGGCGGGAGCTTTTTGAGCATTAAGGGTAAAGCCTAAACTGCTTTATCTTACCCTTTTAAAATGTTGGAAATTTTGATATTTCGCGCTGATTACAGAGCGTTACCGCGAGGCAGAACTTCTTCAGGGAAGATGAAGTTTTCGTGGGGTTGGTCCGTAGGAGCCATCCAAGCACG
>NZ_JAUBQE010000123.1:0-3380 GCF_036701115.1 Microcoleus sp. Pol1C5
GAACCCGTCAGCAGCGACACCGACATTTGCGAACCTCCGAGATCTTTCAGCTCGTGCTCGAAGCGCGATCGCATTTCTTGCTCTGTACCGCTAGTCGCTTCATAGGAATTAATTTTCACTTTGAAAACTTGCGCCTCAGATTCTGCAACTTTTTCGGCTGGCGGTGTCGTTTCTGGCGCAACTTCTCCCGGCAGCAATTCTAAATCTTCCTCTGTCAGTTTTTGCAGTTGCCCGATCGAGAATCCCTTAGAAATCTTAATTTCATAAGCAAACTGGATTTTTGTATCCGATTCCATCCGCTTGCAAACTCTCGGCTCGCTGCACTCCCAGCCAAAGTTAGCTGCCAGCCATTCGGCCCACTTTTTTGCTCGGCTTTTTGCCTTGGTTTTTGTCGAGCCTCCATTCTTGGCAGCGTTAGAAAAAGCAGCGTAGGCAGCAATTAATTCGCCGTTATCCTTGCGCTTGAGGTAGCCGACATCGTTGGAAACTTTTACCAGTTCGATAAAATCGTCTTCCGGTTTCTTGTAGGGGTTGGCTATTTTATCTAGCCGACCCGCCTCGCTGTCGCGCCAATCTTGAATTAGCGTGCGGGCGATACTTTTGTAAGGGCGATCGCCCAACTCTGCCGCCAACAAAGATTTAGAAAACATTAACTTTGGTTTGCCGTCTGCGCCTTTTTCTTCAGGGTTCGTAACTCGAAAAGTTACTCCAGTTAGTTCGCCTCCGCCGTGGGAGGGGCAGACCATTACCTGAAAACCGAGAGTTTCAAAATCGAGTGCGTTGTCGATAACAGGTTTGGGATGTTCCGCCTCTTCTAACTCCTCATCGTCCAGCGCCAATTCTTCCTCAACTGCCGCGTCGTATTCATCCCCCGCGAGCACGGTGTTGTCAGTTTTCTCTGCCGCCACTTCAGGAAACTCCAGCGGTAAAACTTGCTGCCCTGGAGCCTCTAAACTTTCAACGGGCGTTACTGCAACTACTCGATCAATTAATTGCTTAGTCCAAGCGACAATCTCATCGTAATCAGCTAAAGATTCTGGGAAGGTATTACCCTCTATTTCTTGGATGTATTCGGTGCTGGCATCCCAAAATTGATTGCTTTTGCTACTGTTCAACCCGATCGCCACGATGCCGCCATTGGGGAAAGAGTAAAAAACATCCCACCCACGATAATTTTCGTAAAGTTCCGAAGTATCCCAATCTGGAGGCATATCAGGGTCGTATTTGGAAAAACCTTCAGCCTCCAGAATACTTTCAACCGTGTCGCAACATTCCTCTGGCTCGTATTCGGGTGCAGCTTTCAACTTTTCCAAGTATTCCAATTCTGCCTCGATCGACGTTCCCGACCAATTCCACAACTTTTGTCCTCCAGTGGCAGGGATTGGCGGCACTACGGGGCGAATAATTTCCAAAACCCAAGCGAACCGCCCCGGTTGCCAGTCGCCGCACTTCAATTCTTGCTCTGACTGCTGAGCGATAAATTCCGGCGTCATTTCCACGCAGTCGATCAAGTTTGCGATCGCCACAACAGCACCCAACGGCAGAAATTCACAATTAGCGGGCAACAATTTAAAAAGGTCGGAACAATCCGAAGGATCGGCAGGTTTTTTAGCAGCGTGGATCGCGATCGGACCCCGGTAATTAGTTGACCACGAACGGGTTTCAGTGCGCTTAACTTCGTGCTGAATCAAGCTCGCCCAAGGCTGCCATAGAGTGAGAGCGGGAATAGATTTTGTCTGGGTTTCTGATTCAGTGTCCGGCTCTATTGAAATTTGCGATCGCAATTCTGCATTTTCTGCCGACAACTGTTGTACCCGCTCCGAACTAGCACCAAGCAATTCTAAATGCCGCTCTGTAATTTTGCTGTGTTCCTGCCTAAATTTTTCGCTGTCAAATTGCAAGTCCGCAACCTGCGATCGCAAATATTCAACTTCCCGATTAGCAGCTTCCCACTGTTTCACTTCATCGACTGCCAACGGCTGCACCGATAAGTTGTACTGCTGCCCGATCGCCAAAACTTCCTGCCAAACCGCGCTCAAATCTTCGGGCGCTTCTTGGGCATAATTTGCGAGCAACTCAGAAAGCAAGTTTTTAACGGGAATTGTAGATGCCGCTAGCGCCTCTAGTTTTGCAATCTCGGCATCAAGCGCCGCTTTTTGGTCGAGTTTTTGTTGAATTTTAGAATTGATACACATTTTATTTTTCCCGTGAAGTGGTAAGCAGTTCCCAGGGTGAAACCGGGAACCGTGAAAATTACGCCGGCTTTTGAGTTTTGAGGAAATTGTGAAATTTAGTCAACTGCTGCAAAGTCAAATTGTTGCGACTTTCAACGCCGAATTGACTTTTTAAAACTTCTTTTCCCTGTTCTGTTGTCCACTTGAGCCGGCGAACTTCTGCCGAGGTTTTCTCGAACAAGTCTAAGTAATCAATCAAATCAAGCAGTTGATCGTCATCTAAATCTGTTGGGCTGACCGCATTGAAGTTAGCCACCAGACAATTTTGAATTTGAAAGTCAGACCATTTCAACTTGTGCAGCTTTTCGGCTACCTCGGCACTGGCGGCGGGATTGCTGGTGGCAACTGGCGACAAAACTTCAACAGAGCGGCTGACTGTCGAAGGCTTGGGATTAACTGGTGCAGAAGTGCGATCGGCAAAACTTTCGCTTTCTGCGGGAAACTCTTCGCTGGTGTAAATACCTGAAAGTTCTGCTGGGAAAGCTTTACGCAAAGCCAAGCTCTCGGCGCACTTGCTAAGCATCAAGTGAGGCATTTTCGCCCAAGTTTCGGTAAGCTTGCCGCTGTAAGTTTGCGAATATTGACTCCAACTAGCAGAAGCGGTGAAGGGGCAGCGCACATTTTCTACCAGTTTCCAAACCGTAACCGTGGCAACTGTGGGCAGTTTCCTGCCTGATTCCAAATGCTGGTAGAGATTTAAGCCCTCGTCAAAGATTGCATCGTCAGAGCCGGCATATTTCCGAGTGCGATCGGCAATCAATCTGTAACCGTCGATCGAAGTTTGAAAAGTCAGCTTTCCTTTTCTGCGAATTCCGTAAACTTGGCGGGCAAAAGGATCTAAACCAGTGCGACCGCAAACTAGAGAAAACAAAGCTAATTCGTCGTTAGTGGTTTGATCGTCGAGAATTGTTGATTTGAGCAGCCGAACTTGAGACTCGTTAAAAATGAGCTCGGATTTTTGAACTTGGACAATATTTGAATTCATGCGACCTCCTCGGAATGCGATCGCACAATTGCAATGTTGCTGAGGATTTCGCCCCGGCATTCCCGGTACGGCAGGTATTTAACGGCAACCGGGCAGATGCGGGGGTCGATCGGAGCTTTGGCGAAAAACTTGCCAGAATCGCTGTCGAAAATTACGCTCGG
>NZ_JAUBQE010000124.1:0-3348 GCF_036701115.1 Microcoleus sp. Pol1C5
GAACCCGTCAGCAGCGACACCGACATTTGCGAACCTCCGAGATCTTTCAGCTCGTGCTCGAAGCGCGATCGCATTTCCGCTTCCGTACCGCTGGCCGCCTCGTAGGAATTAACTTTTACCCTGAAGATTTGCGTCGCAGGTTCTGCAACTTTTTCAGCGGGTGCAACTTTTCCCGGCACCAAGGACGGCAACAACGATAAATCCTGCCGGGCGACGCGCTCCAGGTAATCCAGGGGAACTCCCGTAAACTTGATTTCGTACACAAATTCTAGCTTGGGATTATCCGAAACCAGGCGTTTACTTTTTCTGGGTTCGCTAATTTTACTCTTGATACAATCCCAGTCGAGATTTTCTCCGGATTCGCTAGCTTTGTAATTTGCCCGTAAATAATCAGTCCACTTTTGAGCGCGGCTTTTTGCCTTGGTTGCTGTCTGGACTCCCGCTTCATCTTTGTTGCTAAAGGCTGCGTAACCCGCTAACAATTCACCGTTATCCCGCCGCTTCAAATAGCCGACGCTGTTGGTAATTTTCACCAACTCTACAAATTTATCCTCTTCCTTGGCGTAGGGGTTGGCTATTTTTTCCAACCTAGCCGCCTCGCTGTCTCGCCAATCTTGAATTAAAGTTCGAGCGATATTTTTGTAAGGGCGATCGCCCAATTCTGCTGCCAGCAAAGATTTAGAAAATACTACCTTCGGTTTGCCGTCTGCACCTTTTTCTTCGGGATTCAAGAATCGATAAGTTGCGCCAACCAATCCGCCCTCACCGTGAGAGGGATAGACTTGTACCTGAAAACCCATGGTTTCAAAATCCAGAACATTACCGGGATTGAGATCTGGTTGTTCTGTTTCGTCTTTTTGCGCCGATCGAGAGTCCAAAATTTTCTTAGCACACTCAACTATAGAACAGCCACTAGCTTCCCATTCTTTTCTAGTGACTTTTTCGGTGAATCCTTCTGTCGCATTCCGAAAGAACAAGCTCACATAATTTGCGAAAAAGTTTAAAGTTTCAACCGTCCATTTTTCACCGTTACTTTTGACTGTAACTTTTTGAGCTTTTTCTTCACTATCATCATCATCTAATGCCAATTCCTCCTCGATGGCTGCATCGTATTCATCCCCCGTGAGCACGTCACTTTCAATTTCTTCTGCCGCCACTTTAGGAAAATCCACCGGTAAAACTTGTTGCCCTGGAGTTTCTAAATTTTCCAAACGATCGATCAGTTGTCGCGTCCAGGCAACAATTTCATTAAAATCTGCCAAAGATTCGGGGAATGTCGGATCAATCTCCTCAATATATTCGGTTGACGCATCCCAAAATTGATTGCTTTTGTTATTGTTCAACCCGATCGCCACGATGCCGCCATTGGGAAGCGAATAAAAAATATCCCATCCGCGATAATTTTCGTAAAGCTCTGAAGTATCCCAATCTGGAGGCATATTAGGGTCAGGCTGGAAAAAACCGTAAGATTTGAGGATACTTTCAACCGTGTCGCTAGAGTTTTCGGGTTCGTATTCGGCTTCTGGATTGGGGGCAACATAATAATCGCATAAAGTATTTTGACCCGGTTCGTGTACGTAGCCACAACCAGGGCAAGGAGTTCCTGGTTCAAGGGCGATCGGCTGCGATTTTTCCTTCAAATCCTTGAAAGCGAGATTTGATATAGTGACAGCCGCTCTCAGTTTGTCCGCCTCATCTTTTACTTGTTCATTTTCTGCCACTAATTGCCGCACCCGCTCAGAACTGGCTCCCAGCAATTCCAAATGCCGCTCTGTAATTTTGCTGTGTTCCTGTCGAAATTTTTCGCTGTCAACCTGAAGGGCCTCAACCTGCGATCGCAGATACTCAACTTCCTGGTTGTATTTTTCCTTTTCTAACTCAGACTGCAACTCCTTAACTCGGTTAGCGCTGGTTTCTAATAACTCCAAGTATTGACGCTTTGTTTTTTGGTCTTCCCGTCTCAACCTTTCAATTTCAGCATTAGCCGCTTCCCATTGCTTCAATTCTTCCGCCGCTAAAGGCTGAACTCCTAAACCGTAATTTGCAGCTAAATGCAAAATCTCGGTCCAAATAGGACTGAGTTCTTCTGGAGCGCTTTCAGAGTAGTCATCAAGCAACTCTCTCAACGATTGTTTAACTGGTGCGGTTTTGGCTTCAAGTTCTTCGAGCTTGAGGATTTCGGCATCAAGCGCCGCTTTTTGGTCGAGTTTTTGTTGAATTTTAGAATTGATACACATTTTATTTTTCCCGTGAAGTGGTGAGCAGTTCCCAGGGTGAAACTGGGAACCGTGGATAATTACGCCGGCTTTTGAGTCTTGAGGAATTCCAGAAATTCGACTAGCTGCTGAAAGTTGAGATTGTTTCGAGTTTCGACGCCGAACTCGAATTTGAGAATTTCTTTTCCTTGGTCTGGCGTCCATTTGAGCCGCTTAACTTCAGTTGAGGTTTTCTCGAAGACGGCGAGGTAGTCCAAGAAATCTAAAAGTTCTTCGTCGTTTAATTCAGTCGGGTGAACTTTATTGAAGTTGACTGCCAGACAATTCTGAATTTGAAAATCAGTCCATTTCAATCGGTGCAAGGTGTCGGCGACTGCGGAACTGGCGGCGGGATTGCTGGTAGGGAGGGGTTTGGAAATTGGAGCCGCTTTTAACTGCTTGACTTCTGCCGGAGCGGGCAAAACTTTTTCCTGAACTTGCTGCACCGATGCGATCGCCTCAATTTCAGTTTCGTCGAGCCAGCCCAACCCGCAGATCGACAAAGTGCAGCGGCGCTTGGCTTTGGTGACGGCTTTCATCAACGCGTTTCCGAGGGCGTTTCCGCTCAATCCGGCGATCGGAACGCAGCCGATATCGCAGTCAGAGCGACCGTCTTTAGTTGTTGCCACGACTTCTACAATTGCCAAACCGTTTTCGATTCGGGTTTCGGCTTTAGAAATCGAAACTCCCTGAATTTTGCGGAGCTGTTCGGTGCAGTCTTTCTTGGCGTAAAGTCTGAGCTTGCCGTCAAATTTGATGTACTCAAAAGGCCAAGTCAAAGGATTCAAGCCAAGGGATTCACAAACTTTGCTGTAGTAGGCTGCTCGGTCATTTTCCGAAAGCTTGCTCAAGTCGCCGCCGAGCAAAGCCAATTCCATCGGACCCATTTCAGAATTTTGAGCTTGAGAATTATTCAAGGTTGGTAAATTCATGCGACCTCCTCGGAATGCGATCGCACAATTGCAATGCTGCTGAGGACTTCGCCGCGGCATTCCCGGTACGGCAAGTATTTGACTGCAACCGGGCAGATGCGGGGGTCGATCGGAGCTTTGGCGAAAAACTTGCCAGAATCGCTGTCGAAAATTACGCTCGG
>NZ_JAUBQE010000064.1:0-38127 GCF_036701115.1 Microcoleus sp. Pol1C5
CGTGCTTGGATGGCTCCTACGGACCAACCCCACGAAAACTTCATCTTCCCTGAAGAAGTTCTGCCTCGCGGTAACGCACTTTAAACAAATCAGGATTTGGATTTCAGATTAATTTAATTTTTTTAAACTAATCTGAAATCCAAATCCCTATTCCCCGGCGCAGGCGCGGTTCTCCCGTGCCCTACTAGGGAACAAAAAAACCCAAAATCCCAAATCTAAAATCGTTGGAGGTTCTACCGGGTGGTAACGCTCTCTAATTCCTACGCAAGCGGTCGCGACCAAGAATCCTCCGGGTTCGCTTGGTGGTCTGGCAACGCTCGTTTGATCAATCTCTCCGGCAAACTGCTGGGCGCCCACGTCGCTCACTCTGGCTTGATCGTTTTCTGGGCCGGTGCAATGACTTTGTTTGAAGTCGCTCACTTTATCCCAGAAAAGCCCATGTACGAACAGGGCTTAATCTTGATGCCCCACATCGCTACTTTGGGTTGGGGCGTCGGCCCCGGCGGTGAAGTTACGGATATCTTCCCGTTCTTCGTAGTCGGCGTTCTTCACTTGATTTCATCTGCTGTTCTCGGTTTGGGCGGCATTTATCACGCCGTTCGCGGCCCAGAAGTTCTCGAAGAATACTCTTCGTTCTTCGGCTACGACTGGAAAGATAAGAACCAGATGACCAATATCATCGGCTACCACCTGATTCTGTTGGGATGCGGTGCTCTGCTGCTGGTAGCTAAGGCCATGTTCTTCGGCGGTGTCTATGACACTTGGGCTCCGGGCGGCGGTGACGTGCGTATTATCACGAACCCCACTCTGAATCCGGCTGTGATTTTTGGCTACTTGGTACGCTCTCCTTTTGGTGGCGAAGGCTGGATTGTCAGCGTCAACAACATGGAAGACATTATCGGCGGTCACATCTGGCTCGGTCTGATTTGTATCGCTGGCGGTGTTTGGCACATTTTGACCAAGCCTTTCGGCTGGGCTCGCCGCGCCTTAATCTGGTCTGGCGAAGCTTACCTGTCTTACAGCTTGGGCGCTTTGTCCCTGATGGGCTTCATCGCTTGCTGCTTTGTCTGGTTCAACAACACTGCTTACCCCAGCGAATTCTACGGCCCGACGGGTCCGGAAGCTTCTCAAGCGCAAGCTTTGACCTTCCTGATCCGCGACCAACGCTTGGGTGCTAACGTCGGTTCTGCACAAGGCCCCACCGGTCTGGGTAAATACCTGATGCGCTCTCCTACTGGCGAAATCATTTTCGGCGGTGAAACGATGCGTTTCTGGGATTTCCAAGGCCCTTGGTTGGAACCCTTGCGCGGTACTAACGGTTTGGACTTGAACAAAATCAAGAATGATATTCAGCCTTGGCAAGCTCGCCGCGCGGCTGAATACATGACTCACGCTCCTTTGGGTTCTTTGAACTCTGTGGGCGGTGTGGCGACTGAAGTTAACTCGTTTAACTTCACTTCTCCTCGTTCTTGGCTGTCCTGTTTCCACTTTGTGATGGGTTTCTTCTTCTTGGTCGGCCACTTGTGGCACGCTGGTCGCGCTCGCGCGGCTGTCGCTGGCTTTGAGAAGGGTATCGATCGCGAAAATGAAGCGGTACTTTCTATGCCAGACTTAGACTAATAGATCGAACTTATTTCTGATTTGACTGTCTAGTTGAAAAAGGCTCCTGCTTAACGGCAGGAGCTTTTTTTTGCTCCAATATCTGGAAAAAGCTGCGGATTGTCGATCGACTGTTCTCCGATCCCCTAGCAGCAGATACAATCCTAGAGGTAGAAACCCGGTTTCTGAGTTAACCTGTTGAATTATGCTGTTTCTTTCCGTCAGCTCCTTCCTCAGCGAGCTTTTGCATTCAGGACTGAGATATTTCGGTGCGACCATCGGTTGCGGTGAATGACTCTGCAAGTCTTGAAACTTGACAAGTTTAATCCGTTGGGGTAAAGAGCTTGCAAGGCAGGCTCTACAAAGTTTATATTTAAAGTACAAAAGTTTTAATCCTACACAATGGAAAGTTGCAATTTTAAGGCAGATTGCTACAGGTGCAAAACTAATCGACGATCGCCATCACGATATTTATATTTTATTAAATGGCTGTGCTTGCCGAATTTTTTAACAGGCACAAAACTTGTGGGCCGCTTACTGTTATTGCTAAGAAAGCAAAAGATTAATAATGGACTCATTAAAGATAGAAAATGTCAAGGTGAGGTTCGATCGAGCAAATTTGCTCGAACGCATCGCCAACCGCATTCGCCGCTCTCTAGAACTACCCGAAATTCTGAGCGCAACAGCAGCGGAAGTTCAATCCTTTTTGGGAACAGACAGAGTAAAAATCTACAAATTTCATAGCGACGGTAGCGGTGAAGTGATTGCCGAATCAATTAACGGCAACCGCTTGCCCTCCCTATTGGGCCTCCATTTTCCAGCAGACGATATTCCCCCTCACGCCCGCGAACTGTTCGCGCAAGTACAGGTGCGATCGATCGTCGATATAGATTCCGGGCAGCTAGGCCAAAGTCCGCGCCGCGAGGCGGTTTCGGGCGAACTGCTGCCCGACGAAATGCACTTTCGTGCGGTTGACCCCTGCCATGCTGAATACTTGACTGCACTAGGGGTCAAGGCTTGCTTGGTAGTACCAATTTTTCACGGCGAAGAATTCTGGGGGTTGTTGGTATCTCACCACTCCGAGTCCCGGAGTGTGACAGAAAACGAACTCCAAGGCGTTCAGATGGTGGCAGATCAGCTCGGCGTCGCCATAGCCCAATCAACTCTCCTCGCCCGAGCGAGGGCGAAAGCTCAACGGGAAGCTGCCGTCAACCGTGTCGCCACAGCCCTTCACTCCCAGCCGGCGATTGAACTCCAAACAGCTTTGGTAGAATCGGTAGCAGCACTAGACGCCGCCGGCGGCAGGCTGTGTATTTTCGCCACGCCATTCATTTCCGAAAGCAGCAAGGTTACGAATCTAGTTCCCTATTCGGATAACTCGAATCGAGAATTCACAGTCTACACTTGTGGCTCAGGGCCGAAGATGGGAATTTCCGCAAAATACCCGCAGGTTGAGCAATACAGCGTCTGGCACGAATATTTTAAATCCGGCGAGCAACAGGTTTGGGTAATTCCCGACTTGTACCAAATTAGCAGTTTGAGAAGCCTGCAACCTGCATTTCGATCGACCAAAATTCGCAGTATTTTAATCGTACCGCTCAAAACCCGCCAGCAAATATTCGGTTACTTGAGCATTTTTCGAGAAGAATTTGACACCGAAACTCTCTGGGCTCGACAGTTTGATAGCGACGGGCGGCTCGCCCAATCTCGGATATCTTTTGAAGCGTGGAAAGAGTCAAAAACTGCCCAAATTCGCGAATGGAAAATAGAAGAAATTGAATTGGTTCAAATTTTGGGTACCCACTTTTCTAATTCTATTAACCACTACCAACTCGATCAACAAATAGAAGAACTTAACACAAATTTAGAAAATCAAGTTCAAAAGCGCACCGCTCAACTACAGCAGTTGACCCAACAGCAGCGAGTGCTGTTTGAAGTGGTCGCAAAAATGCGGCAATCCCTGGACTTGAACAAGATTTTTAGCACGATGTGCCAAGAAGTGCGGCGGGCTCTAAATGCCGATAGAGTGGCAGTTTACCACTTCGATTCCGCATCAGAATTTAACGATGGTGAATTCGTTTCCGAAGATGTTTTGCCAGCTTTTGTGTCAGCAATAGCAGTCAAAGTGCACGATCGCTGCTTTGGAGAAAAGTATGCCAATCTCTACTCTCAGGGACGAGTTCACACAATGTCCGACATTAGACAAGCCGGACTGCAAGATTGCTATGAGCAACTATTAGAGCAATTTCAGGTCAAAGCTAGTTTAGTTGCACCGGTGATGAAAGGCAAAGACCTTTGGGGCTTGCTGTACGTACACCAATGTTCGGCTCCCCGCAACTGGGAATCTTCCGAAATTAAGTTTGCTACCCAAATTTCTGCTCAGCTAAGCATCGCTTTAGAACAAGCAGATTTGCTCGCTCAAACTCAGCAGCAAGCAGTTGAGTTGCAGCGGGTAGCAGAGCAGGAGCGAATACTGTTTGAGGTAGTTGCTAAGATTCGACAATCTCTCGATTTAGATACAATTTTTAGCACAACAACTACAGAATTGCGGCGTATTTTAAATGCAGATAGAGTTGGAATTTATCGTTTCGATATAAGTTCAAAGCTTAATGAAGGCGAATTTATTACCGAAGATGTTTTGCCAGATTTTCCTTCAGCAATGGATGTGAAAGTTCGTGATATTTTTTTTGGAGAGAAGTATGCAAATAAATACAGCCAGGGACGCATTCAAGTGCTGCCTGATATCGAAAGTGCGGGACTCTCCGACTGCCACGCTGCTCTTTTAGCTCAATTTCAAATAACAGCTCAAGTGATTATACCACTGATGAATGGCAGCGAACTTTGGGGTTTGCTGTGCGTGCACCAGTGCGGCATTTCCCGTAATTGGAACAGTTCGGAAATTCAGTTTGCTACCCAAGTAGGAGCTCAGTTGAGCGTAGCATTAGAACAAGCAGATTTGCTTGCTAAAACGCGGCAGCAAACTATCGATTTGCAGTGGGCAGCCGAGCAACAGCGGATACTGTTTGAAGTGGTAGCCAAGATTCGAGAATCTCTCGATATCAACGCAATTTTTAAGACTGCAACCCAAGAAGTTTGTCAGTTTATGCAAGTTGATAGAATTGCGGTCTATCAATTTTATCCTGATTGGAGCGGCCATTATGTTGCCGAGTTTGTGAAAGATGGCTGGATAAAATTAGTAGGGGAAGGTATCAGTACGGTTTGGCAAGATACTTATTTGCAGGAAAACCGAGGCGGTAGATATGTCAATAATGAAACTCTAGCTGTTGACGATATCTATCAAGTTTGTCACTCGGAATGTGTTGTCGGTATTTTAGAGGAATTTCAGGTGAAGGCTTATGCGATCGCGCCGATTTTTGTAGGACAAGAACTTTGGGGTTTGCTGACAGCGTATCAACATTCTGGACCCCGCTGTTGGGAAAGTTCAGAAGTTAGCTTTTTAGCTCAGATTGCCAATCAGTTAGGTGTAGCTATTCAACAAGCTGATTTGCTGGCTCAAACCAGACGCCAAGCAGAACAAATCGCTCAAAGTTTAAAGGATTTGCAGCACACTCAAGCTCAATTGATTCAAACTGAAAAAATGTCTGGTTTGGGGCAACTGGTAGCCGGTATTGCTCACGAAATTAACAATCCGGTTAATTTTATTTACGGTAATCTCAATCACGCTAGTGAATATACTGCTAGCTTACTGAGTTTGCTGAAACTTTACCAGCAGCAATATCCCGATTCTAGTGCTGAAATAGACAAATTGAGTGAAGATATTGACTTGGATTTTCTGCTAAAAGATTTGCCCAAATTGCTATTGTCAATGAAGGTGGGAGCCGATCGCATCCGTCAAATAGTTCTCTCGTTAAGGAATTTTTCTCGTCTTGACGAAAGTCAAACGAAGGCGGTTGATATTCACGAAGGCATTGACAGCACACTGTTAATTTTACAGCACAGGCTGAAATCTAATACGGACAGTGCAAACATTGTGCTACTGAAAGAATACGGCATTTTGCCTGTAGTTGAGTGTTATGCTGGACAGTTAAATCAGGTATTTATGAATGTAATTGGCAATGCAATCGATGCTTTAGAATCGCACAAGTTGCTCGCTGGTCAATCTGTAGTTCCGCAAATTAAAATCTCTACTGCTGTCGGTCAACTTAATGATACTGTTTCTAGCGCGGTGATTCGGATTTCTGACAACGGTCCGGGAATTGCGGAATCTATGAGAAAACGCATATTTGACCCTTTTTTTACCACTAAGTCGGTGGGGAAAGGTACAGGATTGGGACTGTCAATTAGTTACCAAATTGTGGTAGACAAACACGGCGGCGTTTTAAAATGCAATTCGGAACTGGGGAAGGGTACTGAGTTTGTGATCGAGATTCCACTTCGACAGCAGCCAGCAGTCATTACTCATTAGTCATTATTGTAAAATCCTGCCAACAGTCAACAGCCAACAATCACAGAGTCTGCAACGAGAATAGATATAATTAATCTGCGTTAATCTGTGTTAATCTGCCCTCATCTGCGGTTAAAAAAAGAGAATTTATGAACAGCAGATGACAAGGAATTGACGCTGATATACGCAGATGAAAATAAGGGATATATGAATAATTCTGATGCTAACAGAAGATTTGGAATCAGGCTGGATCGTGGCTATGCGATCGCATAGCCGCCTTGCGGCATCACGTCTGACAGTTGCCTCAGTCCTGATGTCAAAAGAGGCCATTTAATGGACTTTCATAGATTACTTTCGCTCTTTTGTAGTTCTTGTTGGAGAGTATTCTTGACACGATCGTACTCACCCTCGATTTGAGCCAATAGGGTTGAGGCTCGATCGAGTTCACCAGAGGTACTCATGGCTTCCAACCTGCCACAAAGCTGGGCCAGAGGAGCCGCGCTTAGATTCGCACTACTGCCTTTGAGGGTATGAGCCACTCGCTTTAGGGTTGGAGTATCCCCTTGGGCGATCGCTAATTTCATAGCTTGTAGCAACTTGAGAGATTCCTCCAAGTAGCAGTTCGCCAGCAAGCTCACAATCTGGGTTGAATCTTCATCGATGCTGCTACAGAAGGCTTGCAGTTCTGCAAGGTTAACGGCTGGCATATCAATTTCTGGCTTGTTGCTATCTGATTCATCTTTTTGGGCCTGCTGCGGTTGCGGGTTGGGTGGACACTGACTCAGCGCTTGGATGAGAGCCTCTACTCGAATTGGTTTACTGATATAGTCATTCATGCCGGCATCCCGACAAAGCTCGCGATCGCCCTGCATGGCATTCGCCGTCATGGCAATAATTCGGGGACGAGCATGAGCCGGCCACTCCTCACCTATACGGCGGGTGGCTTCTAGCCCATCCATCTCTGGCATTTGTACATCCATCAGCACTACATCATAAGGCTGGCGATGCAGCGCTTCCAAGACTTCTAATCCATTGGCAGCAACATCGGCTCGGTATCCCAAACGCTCTAACAGCAGCAGTGCCACCTTCTGATTCACCAGATGATCCTCTGCTAACAGAATTCGCAGGGGGAGTCTCTGACCCAATTTAATATCATCCTCAACAGAGCTAGGGGGTCGCTGTTGAACTTTTGTCGGTTGAGCTTGTAGTGCCTGAGTCAGCACTTCATAAAGCTGGGATTGTTTGATGGGTTTGCTTAAACAAGCCGCAAAGTGGGTCGAGAGTGCTGAAGAACTCCCTTCTGGTTTGCCCATTGAAGTCAGCATCACCAGTGGTAAACGGTGGCACTTAGGAAGCTGATGGATTTCTGAGGCGAGTGTCAAGCCGTCCATCTTTGGCATTTGCATATCTAAAATAGCGACATCAAATGTTTCTCCACTCTGAAGCCAGTTGAGCGCTTCCACAGCCGATTGGGCAGCGCGAATCTCCATCCCCCAAGTCTGGGCTTGCAGCGTCAGAATTTGTCGGTTAGTGGGCTGGTCATCTACGATTAATAAACGCTTGCTAGATAGTTCTGGTAGCATTTCAATCGGTTCCGCTAACTCACTAGCAACAGCGGGTGCGACAATCGTGAAGTAGAAGGTAGAACCCATTGTGATTCGATGAGGCTCAGCGACTTGCCATTTTGGGGAAGGGGTTCCTCCGACGTGACCTCGGGTCTGAACCCACATCATGCCGTTCATCATTTCACTAAGTCGCTTACTAATCGCCAGACCTAAACCTGTCCCTCCATACTGCCGAGTCGTCGAAGCATCTACTTGACTAAAAGATTTGAATAGTCGATCGAGCCGTCCTGCTGGAATGCCAATGCCTGTGTCTTGAATGGCAAACTGAATTTCATACAAGCTTTCGGGCAAGTTCCCTGGCTCAGAAATCGTTTTGTCAGAATCAACTATAGAGGCTTCCACGGAAATGGTAACTTCCCCTGTTTCAGTAAACTTAATCGCATTATTGAGCAAGTTAACTAGAATCTGACGCAGACGGGTGACATCACCCAAAATCAACTTAGGAGTCTGAGGCTGGATCAGGTAGCCTAACTCAATCCCCTTCTCATCTGCTTTAACTGCAAGTTGGTCGATCGCACCTTCTATGCAATCTCTCAAGCTCAAGGGATGCTTTTCTAGTTCCAGTTTGCCCGACTCAATTTTGGAGAAGTCAAGGATGTCGTTGATGATGCTCAGGAGGGTATCCCCACTATTGCGAATTGTCTCGATAAAATCTCGCTGTTGAGCTTTGAGTTCTGTATCTAGCAGCAGTCCCGTCATCCCAATAACCGCATTCATGGGAGTGCGAATTTCATGGCTCATCATCGCCAGAAACTCACTTTTGGCTCGGTTCGCAGCTTCTGCTTCCCGTCTAGTTTGCTCCAGGGCAAAGTTTTTCAGAGTTAATTCTTCTCGTTGTCGAGTTTCTTGCTCTAGTAATTTGGCTTGAGCGAGAGCAATTCCTACTTGAGTCGCGACGGATTCTAGCAACTCCACTTGATCGGGAGTCCAACGACGGTAGCGATCGCACTGGTGCAAACAAATGGCACCATTCGCTTCTCCTTGGTAAGAAGTTCGCACTGCTAACATCGATCTTAATTTGAGACTGGTACAAATTGAATGAGTACAGGTGAGCAATAAATCGCAGTAGACATCCGGAGATGCGATGGCTTCATCTTGAGCCATCAACTGTTTTGTATAAGCAGGACTCGCGGCCAGAATGTCCTGCTCCTCGCTGGAGGCTGATCCGGGTGCTAGATACTCTGCAACGACAGGAAACTGAGGCTGTGGATTGTCCTCGTATGTGCGAATTAAGCAGCGACTGACCCCAAAAGCTTGCCCAATCTGAACAGCAGCCGTTTCAAAGATCTGCTGAGCATTGAGGCTTTGACGAATTTCTTGGGTAATTTGCTTCAGCAGTAAGGCTTTTTCCAATTGTCGCTGTAGTGCTTCTTCTGCTTGCTTGCGATCGCTAATATCCTTCATGAAGCAGTGGTGCCCCACAAACACATTTTGCTCGTCATAAGCAGAGACCATCACCAGTTGTTTATAGAACATCGTGCCATTTTTTCGCATCCCCTTGGCTTCGACTTCGACTCTGCCTTCTCTCAACATCTGCTGATAAACAGCCGCCATCTTCTCAAGATCTTCAGGATGAACGGTTCTTGGCCATTCCATTCCTAGCATTTCCTTTGGCTGATATCCGCAGATGGCTGCATAAGTTTCGTTAACGAAGATATAGCCTCCTTGAGGGTCGAGCCTAGAAATGCCTGCCACGGCATTTTGTAGCGCTGCACTCATTTGTTGCAGTTCCGCTTCGGCGCGTTTGCGATCGCTAATTTCAATCAGAATGCAACCCACTGCTACAGGCTGCTCAGCATCTTTGAAAATGGGGAAATGAGAAGTTAGCCAGTAGCGTTTGGCACCAGTTTGACTGGTTACTTCTGAGCACATTTCCAAGCTGATGGAAGGTTTTCCTGTCGTTAAAACCTGTTGTAACAGTGCATTTACACCAGGAGCAAATTCCCCCAAAATCTCATCGGTTGTCTTACCTAAATGAGCCTCCACAGAGTGATCGTTAATTTCAGCTAGTGCCTCATTGATTTGTAAAAATCGAAACTGCCGATCGTATATACACAGCCCCACCCCTGCTAGGGAAGATCCTTTAAAGAAAGCATTCAATAATTGCTCTCTGGCTTGAATTTCCTGCTCTAACTGTTTGCGGTTGGTAATATCGCTGTGAGAACCAGTCATACGGACAACTCTGCCCGCTTCATCCGAAAGCGCTTGCCCTCGAGCCAAAATCCATTTGTAGCTCCCATCCTTGCAAAGCACTCGATGTTCTGTAATATAAAAAGGAGTTTTGCCCTCAAAGTGATCTTGAATTAGTTGCATCACCCAACCGATATCATCGGGATGCACCCGCTTGCTCCATTCATGTAGGTGATTAGGGATTTCATGGTCTTCGTAGCCCAACATCTCTTTCCAGCGAGCCGAGAAGAATACTTCATTGGTGTTGACGTTCCAATCCCATACCCCATCATTACTACCACGTAAGGCGAGTTCCCACCGCTCTTCACTGGCTTGCAGAGCGACTTCTGACTGATGCCGTTCAATTTCACTACCAATCCATTGAGCCATCAGCTTCAGCAATTCCACATGGGCAGATTTAAAGCTGTCTGCACGGGGAGATGGACTAAAAAAGCTGAGGGTATTGTAAACTTTGCCTGCAACTAAAACTCGTGTTCCCATATAAGCTTCGATGCCAAGGGCAAAATAGGCAGAATGGTAACGCCATTTTGAGGTGCCTATATGTTGGATGGTTAGGGGTTCATCGGTGTCTAAAACTTCGCAGCACAAAGTTTGCTTAATATCAAAGGCATCACCTGGCTTTAGGACTCCATCGGGCGATCGCACAGCCATCACCTCATAACGATTATCTTGCACACGAGCTAAGATGCCACATTCAAGCCGAAAGGTCTGACATCCCATGTCAATCAACGCTTGGATGCGCTGCTCAAAATTGAGATTTTGGGTAGCAGTGACTTCATATAAAGCTCGTATTGCCGCCTCTCTTGTTCTTAGTTCAGCTTCGGCTTGTTTACGTCTCTTAATTTCAGCTTTCAGAGATCGATTGATTTTGGATAATCTTTGCGTTCGTTCTTGAACCCGCTGTTCTAATGTAGCGTTGACGTGTTTAATTTCGCTAAATTTTTGATTGAGTGCGATCGCCATCAATTGAAAATTGCTAGCAAGCTCATTGATTTCCGTAACAGAGCTATGTTTCCATTCAAATGTTTCTTCTGAAAGCTTGTTGGGTAAGTCAGTGGTCGCACGAGCTAAATATGATAACGGCTTGACCAGTCGTTTGCTCACCACCCTTGCAAACAAAAATGCCAACATTGTGATGACGAGAAGAATAATCAGATCTATCTTGTAGCGATTTTGTAAATTTTCTACATAGGGAGCTGCTGGAATTTCTAAGCGTAATTTCCATTCCAGGTCTGGGGTAATCGTAAATTCCTGTATATATAGAGAGTTTTTCCAACGGATCATCGGATAGTTGCCCTTGCTAGGAACCCACTGCTGCAAGGTTCCCTCTAAGGTGCGAGTGCTGCCGTGCTTTGACTCTTGAACACTGGTCAACAGCTTTTCGTCGGATTGATTACTCGCAATAACTTGGTTGTTTTGATCGAGCAATGTAATGCGTAGTTGCTGATTGTTTTTCGGAAAAAAGTATAGATATTTGATCTGGCTCACTACTAATGAACCATGGATCAGCCCAGTAAAATTACCTTCTACTTGCAGTGGCACATTCAATCCGACATGAGGTTCGTCGATTAATATATCTTTGTGGATAGGAGTAATCCAAGGTTTCAACGGCTCTTGAGCCAGAGTAATTAAAGATTTATGTTCAGTAATTTGTTCTATCAACCGCCGAGGGGTTTGATTGAAAGGAGAAGATGCAGCTAAAACTTTTCCCGAGGCATCGGCAATATAAATTTTGTCAAAATCTGGAAACAACTCTTCGATCAGGCTAATATTTTCTTGTAGTTTTTCGGATGATTGAATCGCTTGATTTGCAGCACTTGCGCCTTCTGGAACGAGCGATTTTTCAGCTAATGTATTCAAAGCTAATAGATGTCGCTCATGCCATCTAGATACAGCACTACTGAGATTAGTCCCGTTTATTTGTAACTCAGTTCGCACAGTCGTCTGAATTTGAGCGACCCAGTATCTACCATCAAAAACTAATAGCAGCAGTGCTGGAAGAAAAACAAAAGCAACCAACAGATGAAAAATAGTTTGTTGTAAAGAGAGGACATGGAGATGCTTTGAATGCCTAACCCATCGATGAATCGGCGCATAAGAAATGATTAAGCTGGCAACTAAGGCATTAAAAATGCCGTTAACTGCTTGTTTGCACATAACTAGCAGGACTTGAGCGGCCTCCATGTCCAGCATTTGACCGTAGAAAAGCCAAACGAGAGGCATTCCAATTAAAAACCAGTAAATCCCATCAAATAAAAGGAGGTTCGGATGTTGGCGCTTGCAAAGAAACCCTACAAATAGAGCCTCAATTACAACAATAATTGTGGCGTATGGATGATTCCAAAGGACATAAGTATAGCTGCCTGCTATGAGACTGGCCAAGCCTCCCCAGCCCCAGCCGAAGTAGTAAGTAATAATCAGTATTGCAATACTGCCAAAGAGGAAATCAACCCCAAAAAAGAGAGACAAATTGAAATAGTTGCCCAGAAAACCCGCACCCGTGAGAAGGGCGATCGCACCAAACCATCTTTGATCACGCACTGAGCTAGCCCCTCCCATAAACTTCTAGAATCTGTACTTGCTGAATATAAACTAATTTTGATAAAAAATCGTCGTAGAGACACTCTCGTTCTACCACTGATAGTTTCCATGAATGTCGCACAACCGATTATTTAGGCTTTAATCTTTAATAATAAAATCAAGGCTTACTCATGCAGGGCTTGATATTTAGCTAAAATTTTAATAAATAATTATTCCCTATTAAGAGAGGCATAGTTTTTATCATTATGATTTAACGGATAAATTTATTAACTGTATGAACCTTAGTACAAAAAGTATTACGACCTCGATCTTTAGCTTCATAAAGTGCTGCATCAGCAGCAGTAATTAAATTTTCTGGTCGGATCTCTTGGGTAGGAATCACACTGGTAATACCGAAGCTGAGCGTAATGTAATGACTGGGAGAACTCTTATGTACTATTGCTAAAGCTTGAATACGAGCCTGCATTTGCTTAACGATTTGGACTGCTCCGTCAAGCTCGGTATCGGATAAAATCACTACAAATTCTTCACCTCCATAACGTGCTACTAAATCTCCAGCTCGATTAATACTGCGATTAAGAGCTGCCGCAACTTGCTGTAAACATAGATCCCCTGCTTGGTGTCCATAAGTATCGTTATAAGGCTTGAACAAATCGATATCACACAAAATCAGTGACAAAGGAGTTTGCTGCCTTGTCATGCGTCGCCACTCCTCGTCTAGCTGTTGGTCAAACTGACGGCGATTGGCAATCTGAGTCAAACCGTCAATTGACGCTAAGTATTTTAATTGTCGATTTGCGGCCTCTAGCTGCTTGTAAAGTAGGGTTTGTTGCTGTTGCAAATGGAATTGCTGAATCAAGCGTCGCACTCTCTGTCCCAGAACAGCCCAGTGAATCGGCTTAGTGATATAGTCAGCAGCTCCCGCTGCAAACGCTCGATCTACAGATTCTTTGTCTTCCAAGCTAGTAATCATCAAAATAGGTGGGCGATCGCCCTCAGGCACTTCAGATAATTTTTGACAATAAGCAAAACCATCCATAGTAGGCATCACTGCATCGAGTAGGATCAGGTCTGGATGTACTTCCTCATAAGCTGCTAGCCCTGTCAACCCATCACTAGCTTCGGCCACTCGGTATTTTTCCTTCTGTAAATACAGTCGAAGTTGCAAACGAATCAAGGCATCGTCATCCACAATCAGAATTAGAGAGGACGATTCCGTAGATGGGTTAGTCGAAATGGCTGACTCTTCTAATGATTGATACATACGTCATGGTGTATCTTAAACTTTGGAAACATTCTAGCCTAGCATATTTTGAGCTTGGGAGGGAAAGTGAAAAACTGGCAAATATGTCATAAATTATACATCAGCTAAGCTGCAGCAACAACATCCTAGGCAGCGTCCGGTTTGTTAAACCAACAGCCACGGTCTACTTAAAATTTTTCGCTTTTTTTCGGAGATATAAAGTCTGGTCACTTGCGCTAATTTTTGTAAATATGTAATTATTTTTGGGGCATTAAACAGTTTTTACAACGTCGAGCGAGCTTTGACGAACGATCGCTTGTTATACCGCGATCGCCCGTGGGATAATAGGCTATATTTCTCAAGCTCATTCAGGCTTTTGCAGGTGCATCAGATTTCTCCCTCATCTTTGAGCGATCGCCCGATCTATTTTTGGGGAATACATCTGATGGTCACACGATCGCGTATAGCTTCGCCCTTGGTTGAGCCTTTGTCCGCACCAGCAAGCTCTGACTGCAAAAAGGCGTAAGCTTTGTTAAGAAACATCAACAGCTTTCTGCGCGAGCTGGGATAGGTTTTTGCTCTTTTTCTCCCACCAATAGTCCCCCCAGATAGTGTCTAAACTCATGTCTTTATGATGGAGTGGGGAACACATCGTCACAGCATTAGCACCATCTTTCAAAGCATGGGGCATGGCTATAGAAACTGTTGCTCTCATCAGATTCCATTAGGAAACAGACTAACCTAAAAAGGTTACTCTATATATCTTAGCTCTATTTCTCGCTCAATTTTTAGCTAAAGTCCCACTATTAAAAATAGAAGCTATACTACGATCACTTGGAAAGAGTAAATTAACTTGATGGAGCTCACTTACTATGGAAGTAGCACTGCCTGATTTTTCTCAAAGCGTTCACAAAACGAAAGTATTTTGGACTGAACAAGTTGGAAAAGCAGTTAATTCTGTTTCAGAAACAACAGCCCAAGCTAAATCTTCTCTCTCCCAATCTGCGGAAAAGGCAAAAGAAGCTCTCGCTCAAACTACGAATTCTGCCGTGACTGCTGTTAATGAAGCTACGAATAATGCTTTAGGTACTGTAGCAGATAAAACAGAAAAAGCGAGGATTTCTATATCGGAAGTCGCCAATCAAGCAGTTAGTCGCGTCAGTGAAAGTACCAACAAAGCTGTTGATGCTGTTTCTCACTCTGCGGCAACTGCTAAAGAAACTATTAATCAAACTACTAACTCGGCTGTCAATACTCTGAATCAAAGCACTAGCCAAGCTGTAGAGACTGTAAATCAAGCTACAGAAAAGGCTAAGGCTTCATTAGAAGATAGCATTAACAAGGCGACAAATATGAGCGATGCCGCTTCCAATGCCCTTCAAAGCGCTATCAATGGTACTGTTAAAAATTGGATTGATTCTCACCCTGTAGTCTTCTGGTTGGTGAGTCATCCGCTCATATCTTTAGCAATGTTGCTACTATTTATATTCACGATATTGGGTTTATTACAGGCTTTAGGTAGCTTTTTTGCAGAAGGATGGTTATTTATTCTGCAAAGCCCTGGAAAATTGATGCAAGGGGTTTTGAGTGTCGGCTCTAAATCTGTAAGTAATTTCGGTGGAGTGGCTGTAAACTCATTGGTTTCAAAGAATCCCGAATACAAAAATAATTCAGCTTTACAATTGAGGGGAGTTGAATCAAACAGTTTAGAATCTCAAGAACGACTTGCTAATATTTTGACAAGGTTGGAGGCAATTCGACAAGAGCAGAATCAGCTTTTACAAGAAGCGTCGGCTATTTTAGGCAACAAATTTAAGGCAGAGTGAGAAGGTGTGACCCGATCGCAACTCGTGGTAAATTTAATATATAAAGGCTTTCCATCAAAGCCAGATCCATGAAGGCTTGTAGTCGATCGCTCAATACGCCATGCCCGATTCCGAATTTTCCGATGATTTAAAATGGACGCCAGAAGCCAAGGCGAAGCTGAAAAATATTCCCTACTTTGTCCGGGGACAAGCCCGCGTCCGCATCGAGCAGTTGGCCCGCGAAGCCGAAACCGAAGTCGTCACCGTTGACTTAGTTGAGCAAGCTCGCATCGAGTTTGGGCAATAAGGGCTCGAAAGGTACCCTAAAGCTTTACACTATAATTTGCCTGATTTTGATGTTCACAGAGCTACTGAGTCACCCGTGCGGAAAATAGTTATTGCTGGCAACTGGAAAATGTACAAAACTAGGACTGAATCCCTAGAATTTCTTCAAGGATTCATGTCCTGCCTGACGGAAACCCCAGAGGAACGGGAAGTCGTGCTTTGCGTTCCCTTCACTTCCTTGGCTGTCCTCTCGAAAAATTTGCACGGCAGCCGGATCAGACTCGGTGCTCAGAACGTCCACTGGCAAGAGTCTGGAGCTTTTACTGGGGAAATTTCCGGGCCAATGCTGAGTGAACTTGGTGTCCGTTATGTCATCATCGGCCACAGCGAGCGGCGCCAATATTTTGGGGAAACTGACGAAACGGTGAATTTGCGGCTGAAAGCTGCTCAGAAATACGATTTAATTCCGATTCTGTGCGTTGGGGAAACCAAGCAGCAGCGAGATGCAGGGGAAACTGAATCTCACATTTTTTCTCAGTTGGAAAAAGATCTAGTTGATGTTGACCAAAATAAGTTGGTAATTGCTTACGAGCCGATTTGGGCGATCGGCACTGGCGATACTTGCGAAACGAAGGAAGCTAACCGAGTTATTGGTTTGATTCGCAGTAAATTGACTAATCCGGGCGTGCCAATTCAGTACGGCGGCTCTGTTAAACCGGAGAATATTGATGAAGTTATGGCGATGCCTGAGATTGACGGGGTTCTGGTAGGCGGTGCTAGTTTGGAAGCTGCGAGTTTTGCTCGAATTGTCAATTATCAGTAATTAGGTAATTGCTAATTGGTAAGTGTTAACTGGTAATTGGAACAAGGGCAGCGGGAATTAAACAGCGATCGCCTACAATTGTGATGTGCCGTTCAGTGTTTCTCGGATCGGGAGAATTAACCTATGACTGCGATCGTTAAACCAAAACCCACCTTAGAAGAGTTCCTAAAACTTCCTGAAACTGAACCAGCCTCAGAATTTATTGACGGAGAAATCATTCAGAAGCCCCTGCCACAAGGTGAACACAGCCTCCTTCAAGGTGAACTCTGCAAGACGATCGATCGAGTAACAAAAACTCAGAAAATTGCCCGTGCTTTTCCAGAGTTATACTGCACATTTGGTGGCGCATCAATCGTGCCAGATGTAGCAGTATTCCGATGGGAAAGAATTCCTTTTTTGCCGTCGGGTAGAATTGCTAACCGCTTTGATATTAATCCCGACTGGTCGATAGAAATTCTCTCTCCAAACCAAAGCCAAACAAAAGTGCTGAGTAACTTACTCCACTGTTCGCGACACGGAACTGAGTTGGGGTCGTTATTAGACCCAGAAGAAGAGAGTATTTTGGCAGTATTTCCAGGACAAAAAGTAGAATTGTATAAAAGTGCAGCTCTGTTGCCAATTATTGATAAAATTGAATTAGAATTGACAGTTGACACTGTTTTTAGCTGGTTAAGTTTTGGTTAAATTAACAAGGGCGCTTCTGCTTTATTCTTGAGTCTCTTAGAGAGGGATTTCGTTTGACAAGAAGCGAGTTCAATCGCCGAGTGATGAGGTGATATGATAAATAACAAAAAAATTACAATTAGAAATAAAGTTTTCGAGTGGGGAAAACGCACTTATTTAATGGGCGTTTTAAATGTTACCCCTGACAGTTTTAGCGACGGCGGAGATTTTTATAGCATAGAATCTGCTTTAGTGCAAGCTGAAAATATGGTAAAATCCGGTGTAGATATTATTGATATTGGCGGTCAATCTACTCGGCCAGGTGCAGCGGAAATATCTTTAGAAGAGGAGATCGATCGCGTTATACCTCTGGTACAAATACTGCGAGAAAAAGCCGATATTTTTGGCTCAGTTCCTATTTCGGTCGATACTACCAGAGCGCAGGTTGCTAAAGCTGCAGTTGAGGTGGGAGCTGATATAATTAACGATATTTCGGGAGCTACTTTTGATGCGGAAATGCTGTCAACCGTTGCTAAGTTAAAAGTACCAATGATTTTGATGCACATTCGGGGAACTCCCCAGACGATGCAACAACTCACAGATTATCGGGATTTAATGGGGGAAATTAAGGAATTTTTCGAGAGTCGAATTGCGGCGGCAGTTGCTGCGGGGATTGACAAATCTCAAATAATTATCGACCCCGGTATTGGCTTTGCCAAGACTTACAGTCAAAACTTAGAAATTCTGCGAGAGTTGCGAAAATTCCGTGTCTTAAACTGTCCGATTTTAGTCGGAGTATCGCGAAAAAGCTTCATCGGTCACATTTTGAATCAGCCAGAAGCGAAACAAAGAATTTGGGGGACAGCGGCGGCTTGTACAGGTGCGATCGCAAATTTGGCAGATATCTTGCGCGTTCACGATGTCAGAGAAATGCGTGATGTCTCTCAGGTAGCCGACGCTATCTTCAGGAATCAGTCTTGAGAAGTGTTAGTCTCGATAACTGTTATTTGGCTGCCCTCAGAAGCAGGCGTCACATCGGGCATAGAACCCATCAGCTCGCCCAGAGCTTCGCTCATGCTTCTCGGGTCCATAAACAGAATTTTGGCATTGTCGCTTTCGCCCAATTTTTGTTGAGCCTCTAAGTATTTTTCGGTTACTAAGTAATTCAAAACTTGCTTGCTATTCGGATGGGAGTCTAAAGCTTCAACTAAGAGCCTCATGTACTCCTTAGTGCCGATCGCCTTATTGACCATTGCTTGCCACTCGCTCTTGGTAGCGCGCTCCAATTCCATAGCTTCTTGCACCCTTTTAGGAGGTGTAATGCTTTGAATTTCTACGCGAATTACTTTGACACCCCAAGTTTCCGTAGCTTCGTCCAACTTTTTGAGTAACTTTTTATTCATGTCATCTCGGGAACCCAAGATGTCTTGCATGGGCAATCGACCAATTTCAGCGCGAAACGTTGTTAAAACTAAGTTGGCGATCGCATTTTCAATTTGATCTATTCCATAATAAGCTTTCTGTAAATTTACAACCCGCCAATACACAACGGCATCGACTTCGAGAGCCACATTATCTCCCGTGATTGCTGACTGAGGTTTAATGTCTAAAACTCTTTCACGGCTTGTGTCCACGCAGACGACTTTTTCGACCAGGGGACTGATAAAGTGGAATCCTGGCTTGAGGGTGCGCTTGTATTGACCCAAACGTTCCACTAAAGCTTCGTCGCCACCGCTGACTATTTTGACGCTTGAGTTAACAGCGTAGCCGAGGATGAGCGCAAAGAGCATGGTAAGAATAGACTGCCCCATTTCTATTTTCCTGCTAAGGTTGACTGAGAATCGATCGGAATTCTACTCTAATTTAACTCAAACTCGACCACACAGTGCTAAAATATCTCGACTGTTAATAACTAACTATTTGATCGGGTGGGGCCCATCGGCTCCGACTCTTACGGCGCTAGTGAAACCCAGGATATCAACAACACGTTTCCACAAAAGACATGAAAAACGATCGAGAGTTTCGCTTGTTCAAACCCTTAAGGTGGATCGCCCCAAGCATTTTGGTGGGTGCAGGAATCTGCAATGCAGCAGTGGCCCAACCGGCACAAGCTGAGCCAATCGCCCTGCAACTCTCGCAAAACTCGCAGCCACCGCGTCGAGGCCCTGCTGTTCGGGAAGTAATGTCCTACGAAATGAAGGGAGACGAACTCAGGATTTGCAAGCAGGAAGGCAACTCCGAGAAAAAGTGCCAAGTTGTAGGTAAAGGCTACACGATGGGCTTGAGAACTGCCAACGACCTTTACGGTCAAGGGAATCTTGTCAATGCCGAAGTTTTGTACCGGCAATTAATCGCTCGCTATCCCAAACAAGCGGATGCTTATTACAAGTTGGGAAGTATGCTGTCGGGGCAAGGTAAAATGAGCGATGCGATCGTTCAATTCCAAAAAGCAATTGAAGTCAACCCACAGCACGCCAAAGCTCACAACGATTTAGGCGTGGCAATGGCAAGTCAGGGGCAGTTGCCGGAGGCAATTGTTCAGTGGAGACAAGCCGTTAAAATTAACGCTCAATATCCCGATGCTTTAAACAATTTAGGAGTCGGTTTGTACCAGCAAGGAGACAAGGAAAACCAAGCCGAGGCCGTAGCCAGCCTCACAAAAGCTAAGGAGTTATTTATCAAGCAAGGCAGGACTCAAGCGGCTAACAGAGTCGATAAAATTTTGGAGGAAATTAATTCGCGGTCGAGCGGTTCCTAAACTCAACCGCCGATCGCACATTAAAAGAAAAAACATCTGTGGCGATCGGCGTTAATGGGCGTTCAGCGACGGTTAAACACCCCCAAAAACGGGAATCTAAAGCATTTCCTTCAAAACTTGTAAAATCAAATCTCCATCCACCCGATCGCTCACAGCAGCCTCACCCAATCGCACCGGCAGCACAAACCGCACCTTGCCATCCTGCACCTTTTTATCGAGTTGCAAAGTATGCAAAATTTCCTCAACATCCACACCAGCCGGCAATTTGGCAGGTAAACCCGCTTTTTCAATCAAAGCAGACTGGCGACGATCGCACTCAGCATCCCACATTCCCAACTCTACAGCCAATCTGCTTGACGCAGCCATACCGATTGCCACTCCTTCCCCGTGATTGATCACCTTGTAATTGGTCAAACTTTCCACAGCATGACCGATGGTATGTCCGTAATTCAAAATCGCCCGCAAACCCGATTCCTTCTCGTCTTTGCTGACCACCTCAGCCTTAGCTTGGCAAGACCTACTCAAAATTTCTGCCAACAAATCCGCCTTCACGTAGCGCATTTGATCCAAACGCTTGCACTTTTCCAAATTTTCAAACAATTCAACATCCCAAATCACCCCGTACTTAATCACTTCCGCCATCGCCGAACGAAACTCCCTCGCCGGCAGAGTTTTGAGTACATCCGGGTCAATTAACACCAAGCGCGGCTGGTGAAAAGCCCCAATTAAATTCTTCCCTAAAGGATGATTTACCCCCGTTTTGCCGCCAATAGAAGCATCAACCATCGCCAGCAGCGAAGTCGGAACCTGCACGACATTAATTCCCCGCAGCCAAGTCGCCGCAGCAAAACCCGTCATATCGCCCACCACGCCGCCGCCCAAAGCCACCATTGTCGAGGAACGTTCTAAACGGTTTGCCAAAGCCGCCCCGTAAATTTTTTGCACCGAATTTAAAGTTTTGTACTGTTCTCCCGGTGGTAAAATGCAGCTACTGACTTCCAGACCGGCCGATTCGAGGGCTGCTGTTGCTCTTTCGCCGTACTGCCGAAAAATCGACTGATTCGACACCAGCAGCACTTTTTTGCCCAAACTTAGATCGCCCATCAGACTGCCGAGTTCGTCTAAACCGCCCGATCGCACGCAAACATTGTAAGATTGTGGCCCCAAGTCAACTTTAATTATGGATTGCATATTTATCTAATTTAGATATTAGATTTTAGATTATAGTTCTTATAGGTCTTTTTATTGATTGTTTTGGAGAAATTGCAATGACTCTTAGCGGAGCAATAACTTATTTTGGGATTTTTGGCGGCATGATCGGCTTGGCGACAGTGCTGATGTTTGGTCTGCGGGCTGTCAAACTCATCTAATTTGCTAATTTAGATGTCTGAACCAGAGTATTTAATCTCTGGCAAAAGTATCAGTTCGACAAAGTATTTGCGCCAAAAATCCCTGATTTAATCTGTGGATTGATGGCGCAAATGCTTCGACTATAACTTTAGGCTAGAAGGGATTAATTTGATATTTGAGCCAAATTAATTGGGTTAAGGCTTCAACCTAAAATTTACAATCTAAAATCTAAAATCTAAAATCCCTCGATTCCCAAATTATTTGCCTTGAGGATAAAGGAGCGATCGCACTTGTTGTAAAACTCGATCGCTCCTGATTAATTAAAACATTCAATTTAATTGAGTTGATCGAACTTCTGGCAATTTATCGACCCCTGTCCTATCAAAAACGATCGCGTGTTTAGCAGTCGGCAACAACCGCTGTAAAATCTGTATGTATCCCTCAGCATCACCTCGGCGGTGGAACCTAGCCACAACCAATCGCTGCATATTTGGCAATTGCCGCACGATACAGCAGGGATGAGTGTTTAATTTGGGCTTGGATGTTGGTATCATAGGGTAATCCTTCCCCACATTCGTGGGGTGTGGTAGAAAAGGCGATCGCCCTTAAGTTTTCGAGGCTAGGAGGGCGATCGTTTTCAATGTACATAAATATTGTATGTTGCATACGCATCAATGTCAAGTTAAAACATGGGATACGTTAGACTGCGGATTCGAGAACTAGCTGAGCAAAAGGGTTGGACACTAAAGCAAGTTGCCGATCGATCCGGAGTTAATTACAACACTGTCAGAAGCTACGTTCAGCGCGATACTTTAAACACGGTCGATCTTTCTGCTGTCTACAAAATTGCCCGTGCTTTCGACGTGACAATGGAAGATTTGGTCGAGATTTTGGAAGATTGAGGGCGCACCAATGGGGCGAGTTCGACTAAAAATTCGAGAGTTGGCAGAAGAAAAGGGGTGGACGCTGTAAGACGTGGCCGAGCGCTCTGGGGTTAATTACAACACGGTTAAAGGGTACGCTAGACGCGATGATGGGATGAGTATGGTCGATCTGAGCGCCGTTCCGAAAATCGCCCTTGCTTTTGATGTCATGATTGAAGATTTGGTTGAGTTTTTGGAATAGTAAGGGCGATCGCACTAATGGGATACGTTAGACTGCGGATTCGAGAACTAGCTGAGCAAAGAGGTTGGACGTTCAAAGAAGTTGCCGATCGATCGGGAGTCAACTACAACACGGTAAAAAGCTACGTTCAGCGCGATGCTTTAAACACAGTCGATCTTTCTGCTGTCTACAAAATTGCCCGTGCTTTCGACGTGACAATGGAAGATTTGGTTGAGATTTTGGAAGATTGAGGGCGCACCAATGGGGCGAGTTCGACTAAAAATTCGAGAGTTGGCAGAAGAAAAGGCATTGATTTGGCAGTATAATGCAGTAGAGTTTTGCGGACAAGCACAGTGAAGTCCGGTTAAAAAACATGGTTCATTCCATTGCAACACATTCACTAGAAGAGTTTCTCGCTCAACAAAATATTGAGTCTTCGCCCGCATGGGAATTGATTGCTGGGCGGGCAATTCAAAAAACTATGCCAACTCTGTTTCACTCGCGACTGCACAACAAGTTGGTTAACTATATCAACGATCGTACCGAGAGATTTGAAGCAGTCCCAGAATTGCGCTGCTTGATACCTCCCCATTCACCGGTGCCAGATATCGCGATCGTAGCGTGCGATCGGCTTCCTGATGAAGACTGGCCGTTTGAGGGAGCGCCAGATTGGTTGATTGAGATTAGATCGCCAAATCAAAGCACTTTAGACTTGCAGAATAAGATTCTCCTTTGCCTTAGCAATGGAACGCAATTAGCATGGTTAATAGATTTATCTCGCCAACAAGTTTGGGTATGGCAGGGCGATAACCTACCCCTAGTTTGTTCGGGAGCAGACATTTTGCCAACAGTAAGTATTGTACCCGAACTTACTGTTGATGCTGTGATGGCAATGACGCGGCGACAATAGGGGGTTTTTAACACTCAAACTCTGAATAATTGTCGCAGAATTTCGTCTGACGCGCCCTTTCCCCTAAAATAATTTTTACTAGATCCCCAATCCAAAATCTAAAATCTAAAATCTAAAATCGAAATGACTCATTCCACCGATATCGTCACTCTCGCCCGCTGGATGGCAGCCGACTTCAGCAACCAAGCCCAAGCCTTTGAAAACCCGCCATTCTTCGCCCACATCCGCGTCTGCATGAGGCCTTTACCCGTCGAAGTTCTGGATGGCCTCAGCTTGTACCTAGAACAAGCCTACGATATTGAACTGAATGTACCGTACCGAGTCCGAGTTTTGAAATTAGTCCCGGTGGACGATCGAATCGACATCGAAAATTATGCCATAGAAAACGAAGAACAATTCTACGGCGCTTCCCGCGACCCGCAACGGCTGCAAGAAATCAAAAAAGCACAACTGACGCTGCTTCCCGGCTGTACCTTTATTACGCAGTGGACGGGCAACAGTTTCAAGGGGTCTGTCGAACCCGGAAAAGGCTGCATGGTGGTCAGAAAGGGCAAAAAAACTTATCTAGACAGCGAATTCGAGATTGACCAAGACAAATTTATTAGCCACGATCGCGGACGTGACCCCGAAACCGACGCCCACGTCTGGGGAGCCCAGGCCGGCCCTTTTGAATTCACCCGCCGGGCCAGTTTCGCCGACGAAATTCCGGTTTAATCAAAAAAAATAGAGTCCCTCCTGGGCGAACACGCTTGATTAAAGGTTCAGAATGCACCAATACCTGGTACATTAACCCAGTATTGGCAAGCAAGATTCACCGTTGATTTATGAAAGTCCTGGTTATTGGTGGCGATGGCTATTGCGGTTGGGCAACCGCACTCTACCTTTCTAACAAGGGTTACGAAGTTGGCATCCTCGACAGCTTCGTGCGGCGGCACTGGGATCTGGAACTGTGCAGCGACACCCTCACTCCCATCGCACCGATTCAGCAACGACTCCAGCGATGGCAAGATTTAACGGGCAAGTCGATCGACTTGTTCGTCGGTGACATCACCAACTACGATTTTCTCAGCAAAAGCATGAGAAAATTTGCACCAGAGGCGATCGTCCATTTCGGCGAACAGCGTTCGGCACCTTTCTCAATGATCGATCGCGAACACGCAGTCCTCACTCAAGTCAATAACGTCGTCGGGACACTCAACCTGCTGTACGCCATCCGCGAAGACTTCCCCGATTGTCACCTAGTGAAATTGGGGACAATGGGCGAATACGGCACGCCGAATATTGACATTGAAGAAGGCTACATTACGATCGAACACAACGGCCGCAAGGATACACTACCCTATCCCAAACAACCAGGCAGTTTCTACCACCTGTCAAAAGTCCACGACTCCCACAACATCCATTTTGCTTGCAAAATCTGGGGTTTAAGAGCCACCGACTTAAATCAGGGCGTAGTCTACGGCGTGCTCACAGATGAAACCGGCATGGACGAACTGTTGATCAACCGTTTGGACTACGACGGAGTATTCGGGACAGCATTGAACAGATTTTGCATCCAAGCTGCGATCGGTCATCCTTTGACAGTTTACGGAACTGGCGGACAAACCCGCAGCTTCTTAGACATTCGGGATACCGTGCGGTGCGTGGAATTGGCGATCGCCAACCCCGCCGAAGCCGGACAATTCCGCGTCTTCAACCAATTCACCGAACAATTCAGCGTCGGCGACTTAGCCTCCTTGGTGCAAAAAGCAGGCATGGCAATGGGATTAAAAGTAGAAATCAACAACATCGAAAATCCCAGAGTCGAGAAAGAAGAACATTATTTCAATGCCAAAAACACCAATTTGCTAGACCTCGGTTTGCAACCGCACTATCTCTCAGATTCCCTGCTCGATTCTCTGCTGAATTTTGCTACAAAATATCAGCACCGTGTCGATAAAAACCAGATTTTGCCGAAGGTTTCTTGGAAGTAAGTTCTGGTATCTACCTGCGGGGTAAGAGATTTTTTAATGAACCGCGAAGGCGCGAAGGGCGCGAAGTAAGAGGAAAGAAGGGAAGAGAGGAAAAATGTTTGCAAGTTCAGAAGGGATTTCTTTGTAAATTAATTTTTTCATATCTATCTTTTTGATCTTTTGCTCTGTGTTCTCTGCGTCCTCTGCGCTTAATTGAAAAATGCCATAAGGTTGTTACTGCTGGGTTTTTGGGCATAAAGCCGTAAAAAGTCAAATTCTCGTTCTGTGGCTTTTGGTTGTTCTGCCTGGATTGTCAGCGAGTGCAATTTGTGCTTATTATTTAATAGCCGAATGGGTTGCTGTAACGGCGAGTAATCAAAATTACCGCGCCCGTTAGCGAATCGCCTGCTGCTGGGGAAAGGGAAATCTTAATTGCCAAAACAGCACAGGAAATTCACCGAATTAATTGCTTTGCAGAAGGTGTGGGGTTGCTTTTAGGTGCGATAATTGGATCGATCGGAATTCACGGAATTTGTATATTGCCCCCAGAAACATCTCGATCGTAATTAGTTGCCATGAAGCTGCTAACGGAACTCTACTTCAACCAAGCTAGTAAATGGCCGACAACGGGTCGTCACATTCTGGCACAATTTGACAAAAATACAGTTGTAGTTTACCAAGCTTACCGTAGTGCGATCGGTCATTTTGCAGCGGAAAATGGTTATTTCGGCGGGGAATTCAGCCAGAATCGTATGAGTTGGATTAAGCCAAACTTTCTATGGATGATGTATCGATCGGAATGGGGAACAAAACCCGGACAAGAAGTAATTCTGGCTATTTGGCTGAAGCGATCGGCTTTTGACGAAATTTTAGCATCCGCTGTCTATTCTAAGTTCGTTCCAGCAGTGTATGGCAGCGAAAAATCATGGCAACAAGCTGTTAAAAATTCGGCTGTGCGGCTGCAATGGGACCCGGATCATCACCCAAGTGGAGCAAAACTGGAACGGCGGGCAATTCAACTGGGTTTGCGCGGCAGTGTTTTAGCCAGTTACGCACGAGAATGGATTGTTAATATCGAGGATATTTCAGAATTCGTGCAGCAACAGCATCAATATCGAGGAGGCGATAGCTCGCAATTACTTACCCCCTGCGAGACATTGTATCCTGTTACCGATCCCGACATCTCCCAGAAACTACGATTATCGGTTTCCTAAACAATTTACTATGAAAATTGCTCTGTTCACTGAAACTTTTCTGCCGAAAATAGACGGCATTGTCACCAGACTGATTCACACTGTAGATCACTTGCAGCGCGCGGGCGAACAAGTTCTGATATTTTCTCCAGATTACGGGATTAAAGAATACAAAGGCGCCCGAGTTTACGGTGTGGAGGGTTTGCCTTTGCCGATGTACCCGGAACTGAAAATGGCACTTCCTTCTCCGGCTGTAGGTCGCCAATTAGAGCAGTTTAAACCCGATATTATTCACGTGGTCAATCCCGCTATTTTGGGATTGGGCGGTATATATTACGGCAAAAAGTTGAACATTCCGATTTTGGCTTCTTACCACACGCATTTGCCCAAATACTTGCACCACTACGGTTTCGGAGTCCTCGAACCTTTATTGTGGGAACTGCTCAAAGGAGCGCACAACCAAGCAGAATTGAATCTCTGCACTTCCACAGCAATGGTGGAGGAATTGAGAACCCACGGCATTGAGCGAGTAGATTTGTGGCAGCGGGGCGTAGATACTGAAATGTTTGTCCCGGAATTGGCAAGTCGAGAAATGCGATCGCGCCTTTCTCAAAATAACCCAGACAGTCCCCTGCTGCTGTACGTCGGCCGCCTCGGTGCAGAAAAAGAAATCGAACGCATCAAACCAGTTCTCGCAGCGATTCCCGATGCCCGCCTCGCCTTAGTGGGAGACGGCCCGCACCGGCAAACCCTTGAACAATATTTTGCGGGTACACCCACCAATTTTGTCGGCTACCTCAAGGGGCAAGAACTCGCAACAGCTTACGCATCGGCCGACGCCTTCATTTTTCCCTCCCGCACTGAAACCCTAGGCTTAGTTCTCCTAGAAGCAATGGCTGCGGGGACGCCTGTAGTGGCGGCGCGCAGCGGCGGAATTCCCGATATTGTCACCGACGGCGTTAACGGATATTTATTTGACCCCGCCGAGGAAGAAGGAGCTCTGGCTGCCACCAAGCGTCTGTTTGCGAATCCCGAAGAACGGGAAACCATGCGTCATAACGCTCGCCGAGAAGCCGAACGCTGGGGTTGGGCCGCGGCCGCTGCACAACTGCAGCGCTACTATCAATCAGTGGTATTTGCCGAGTCCATGCCCAGAGCGGCCTAAATGTCAGGATCTGTAGCACCTTTAAACATCGCCGCCAGTAGCTTAGCTTCGCTGTTCGATCGTCAGTTGGTAGTGAGGAGGGATATTTTCAAAGATCGATCTAACTTTTTTGCTGCATAAATTACCGTCGCTATCCTGCTGTTGCATTTACCATTAAACTATGAGTAAGCTCTGTAGGAAGGCCTTGCGCGCTGCTTTCATAGCGCCCTTTACCTGACCGGATACGGTCGCCGAGTGCGCTAAAACAGTCACACCGCGCGCTGCTGTCGAGCACAGAGCGTCAAATCAACACTGCACTCTCGATCGAACTAAAGCCTGTCACCTAATTTTCAGGCTTGCAGTTTTGCGAACTCAAGTTCAGCTTGAATGGACGAACCCTCATCAGTATCATCGAGGTTGTAAAAAAGATCGATCGAGCATACATAACAAGCAAACTGAAGTTGCGTGCGCCACTTTTGAACTCAGGATTCATCAAAACGGCAAGCGAGTGCCGACGCGCTTGCAAACAAATTCAAGAGTGTGCACTGCCGCCGAATCCAGCGCGGCTCAACCTGCAGTCAGTCTACCCCTCTGAGCAAGCAGTTAATCATGACATTCTCCAATACTGGTAGCGTTCTGGCTACACTGACTCAAGTCAATTTTATGGGGGCATTGACCTCCCGTGTTAAGAGCCTGCCAGTTCCTGAATTAGTGTGCCTGCTGGACTTTATCACGGCTGAATTTCAGCAATTTATCCGGGCGATGGACCTGATTAACAATGAAGCACTCGAAACTCTCTTAGAGCAACTTTTAGATGCCTTCACTGTCAAAATTGGTCAAATTTTGCAAGCAGACCGGACAACAATTTTTTTGGTTGACTCCAACAAAAATCAACTGTGGCACAAAACACTCGATCCACTTACGGGCGAGGATGTAGAAGTACGCTTGCCGATGGATGCAGGCATTTTAGGCTACGTAGCAACCACCGGAAAATCGATCAATGTCGCCGAAGCTCGATCGCACGAGTATTTTAATTCCGAAGTAGACGAACCACCGGGCTATCAAATCGAGACCATGCTCTGTATGCCGATTTTTAGCAGCAAGAGCCAAGACGAACCCGTAGCAGTGGTCAGACTCTTAAATAAAGCTGGTAATGTCTCCTTTAGCGAGGAAGACGAACAGCAGTTCCAGGCTTTTGCAGATTCGATCGGGATTATTCTCGAAAGCTGTCAGTCTTTCTACGTCGTGGCGCGCAACCAGCGAGGGGTTGCCGCACTTTTGAGAGCCACAACGACTTTGGGTCAAAGTCTTGACTTGGAAACAACTTTGCGCTCTGTCATGGATCAAGCTCGCGACTTGATGCAAGCCGATCGCAGCACGCTATTTTTATTAAATCGGGAAACTAACGAACTCTGGACAAAAGTCGCCAAGGCCGACGGCAAAACGATGGTAGATCTCCGCATTCCTGCTAATAAGGGAATTGCTGGCTACGTGGCTTCGACTGGTCAACCTCTAAATATTACAGATGCTTACGACGATCCCCGCTTTGACCCCTCTACTGACAGGCAAACGGGATACCGCACTCGCACTGTCTTGTGTATGCCAGTACATAACGCTAAAGGTGAGCTCATCGGGGTGACTCAGCTAATTAATAAGAACCAAGGTACTTTCACGCCTTCCGACGAAGAGTTTTTGCGAGCGTTTAATTCCCAAGCGGGAATGGCGTTGCAAAATTCTCAACTGTTTCAGAACGTAATGGTGGAAAAGCAGTATCAGAAAGATATGCTGCAAAGTCTTTCTGATGCAGTGATTTCCACGGATTTGAAGGGACGAGTTGTGACTATTAACGAAGCAGCCCTAGAATTGTTGGGCTGTCCGGTAAATCAAGCTAAAAGCAAACACAATCCCGATATTTGGGAAGATAAACTGGTGAATCGCTATGTTTGGGAAGTTGTGCCGATCGACAATTTGCAATTTCGACTAGAAGACAGTCTCAAAAATGCTGCCCGACATTACGTTCCCGAACAAAGTTTAACTGTGGGGCTGTTGGTAGAAAAAACGTTCAAGTCCCAACAAAAAGAAGGAGAAGAAGGAGAACAAGAAAGTTATATTTTGGCCGTGCCCGATCGAACTGACCCGAATTTATATTACGCTTGGGGCGAAAACAGCGCGTGGACTGAGGAAGTAGCGCTGGCAGAATTAGCTAATGCTCAATCTCTATTTGCGCTGCGAAATTCTGCCCTGTATCACCCTTACTGTCCGCTGCCCATCCCCGCCTCTCGAATTAAAGTAATTGAACGTAGTTTGAATTTGACGGTCAACCCGCTAATCAATCCAGAAGGCGGCGTGCGCGGTGGTTTAGTGGTACTCGAAGACATCAGCCGCGAAAAGCGGATGAAAAATACGATGTACCGCTACCTGACTCCTGGAGTCGTAGATAAAGTGATGGCCTTGGGTGAAGGCGCCCTGATGGTGGGCGAACGCAAAGAAGTCACTATTTTATTTTCCGACATTCGCGGCTACACCACGCTGACCGAAAAATTGGGAGCGTCCGATGTTGTATCCCTGCTGAACGAATATTTTGAGACGATGGTGGAGGCCGTTTTCCACTACGAAGGCACTTTAGACAAGTTTATCGGCGATGCTTTAATGGCGGTTTTCGGCGCGCCCCTGCCGCTCAATCCCCCGGAAAGTCACGGTTGGATGGCGGTTCAGTCGGCTTTAGATATGCGCCGGCGTTTGAAAGAGTTTAATGATTCTCGCCCTAGTGCAGATCCGTTTCGCTTCGGAATTGGGATTAGTTCCGGAGAGGTAGTTTCGGGAAATATTGGTTCTCAAAAGCGAATGGATTACACGGTAATCGGGGATGCGGTGAATTTGAGTTCGCGATTGGAACAGCTTACAAAGGAGTACGGATGCGATATAATTTTGAGCGAATTTACATACAGTTTGTGTCGCGAAGGAATTTGGGTGCGAGAGTTAGACAAGGTGCGAGTTAAGGGCCAAAATCAGCCCGTGGGTATTTACGAGTTGCTGCAAAATACTTCTGAACCCATTGATGGGGAAACCCTTCGGTTTTTGGAACTTTACGGTCAGGGTAGGGATGCTTATATTGCTAGAAATTTTCAGAAAGCTATTAATTGTTTTGAAGCTGCTTTAGCAATGCGACCCAGCGATCGACCTGTGGAAGTTCACCTCGACCGATCCCTGAGCTATTTGGAAGTACCCCCGCCCGATGATTGGGACGGCGTGCATACAATGACAACCAAGTAGTAGATTGTATTACACTCGAGGGTTGAAAAGTAAAAAGATTTGATAAAGTTGTGAGATCTTCCTTATGACAGAGTTAACAAGTGTAAAAATGTGAAAACATGAATCGGATGCCATATTAAAGTTAGTATTTATTTCCAGGCTAACAATTAAATGAGTTATTTATCTGTTCCGAATGCCACAAAAGCCGATCGGATTCTGGTGGTAGACGACGCACCAGATAATGTTTTGTTGGTTCAGACAATCCTAGAAGAAGAAGGTTACGAAATTAGCACTGCCGAGAACGGCTTTTCTGCCTTGAGTCAAATTGACAAGTCAGCCCCGGATTTGGTACTGCTAGACGTGATGATGCCGGGAATGGATGGTTACGAAGTCACTAAACGAATCCGACAAAATAAGGAATTGCCCTTTATCCCGATTTTGCTGATCACGGCTCACGACAGTGCGAGCGTAGTCCAGGGATTGGACATGGGAGCCGACGATTTCATCCGCAAACCAGTCGAAATGGATGAACTACTGGCGAGGGTTCGATCGCTCCTGCGGCTAAAACACAGCGTAGACGAGCGCAATTCGATCGCTCTCCAGCGCGAAGATTTTGTCTCCCGACTCGCCCACGACTTGCGGACGCCCCTCGTAGCAGCCGATCGAATGTTAACTTTAATGCAGCAGGGAGCTTTGGGAGAAATTTCCCTTCCCATGCGCGACGCTTTCGGGACGATGGTTCGCAGCAACAAAAACCTGATCGCGATGGTAAATATGTTGCTGGAAGTCTACCGCTACGAAGCAGGCCGCAAATCCCTAAGTTTCGCTGCCGTGGATTTGCGCCAGCTTATTACTGAGGTAGCTGAAGAACTAGCTCCCCTAGCGGATGCTAAAGGTTTGTCGGTAAATTTAGACTTGACAGAAAGTGCAGAAAGTGCACCCATTGCGAAGTATCCGGGCGATCGTCTGGAGCTGCACCGGTTGCTGACAAATCTCATCGGAAATGCGATTAAATTCACCGACAAGGGCTCAATAGATGTCACCTTAAAAGCTGCCAATTCACCTGCTTATACGAGCTTCAAAAACCAACCGCTGGCATGGGTAATTATTGAAATCCAAGACACCGGCGCTGGAATTTCTCCCACCGAAAAAGCAAAGTTATTTGAAAGGTTTGGGCCGGGAACTCACAAGAGATCCGGTACAGGTTTGGGACTGCACCTCTGTCGGCAAATTGTCGAAGCTCACCGCGGCACGATCGAGGTAAAATCAGAGTTGGGCAAAGGCAGTTTGTTTACTATTCGCCTGCCTTGTTAGAGCGGTATAATTAACTCTAACTTTGGGGTGCGAAAAGCTCACATTACTACAGATAAACTGTAATTGTAGGTTGCAAAGTGCTTCCCTAATCGAATTATGGTTAATTTAGCCGATGTCATATAATTACTTGGCAACCGAATGTATGGCAATATGTCTAACTGTCCAGTGTGCGGTGCTGAATACATAGAAGAAAAAGCAGAGTTTTGCTCGATTTGCGGCTGGGATTTGACTCCCTACCCGCAACGTGCTAAGCTTTCCAAAACTTATTTAAAAAAAGAACAAGTTAGATTGCAGTGGGCAAAACAAATGTGGGAATTGGCCCGCAATCAACAAAATTGGTCAGCTAAATTCGATCAGTTGCAGAGCGAATTTCAGGAAGGTGCGATCGCCCGCACATACATTCAATCTCAGTTAGAATGGGTTCTGTACCGCCTCGAACAACTAAACCCCGAATTGATTGTCAGCAGTCTACAGCGACTCGAAGACAAAATCGGCGCTATACCTGAATCAACTCCGGCTATCTCCGAAGTGGGGATGGACTACCGCCAACTGACAAAGCTTTTAGAAACCGGAAAATGGCGCAAAGCTGATGAACACACTTGGGAAATCTTGCTGCAAATCGCTGTCAGGGAAGACGAAGGCTGGCTGAGTGCAGCCGATATTGACAGTTTTCCTCTTACAGACCTTCGCACGATCGACCAACTTTGGCAACAATACAGCAGCGGGCGGTTCGGGCTGAGCGTGCAGCAGCAGATTTGGGAAAGTACCGAGGCAAATTATACTGAATTTTGCGATCGAGTCGGCTGGCGAGTCAAGGAAAATTGGAAATATTACAGCGAACTCTCATTCAACGAAGATGCTCCCCCCGGACATCTCCCCGTCACCGCATGGAGGCAGCGCGCCTGTTACGGTGCTGGTAAACTCACGGCAGCAGAAAACTTTGCCCGCATCGCTGCGAAACTGGCAACTGGCGATCGCTAATCATCCAAAATAAAAAATTCAAAATCGACATTAACTGCTATAATCAAAACGGTTTAGCAACTGGGGCTGTGGCTCAGATGGATAGAGCAAGCGCCTCCTGAAGAATCGGGCACCCTGCGAGGAAACTCTGGGAGTGAATGTGGTCAAATTTGGTGAAACCTAAAGAGTTCGTGGATTCCTATGACTCTAAGGCAATACCAAGCCAAGCCTGAGTTCAGCGCGATTAAACAATCGCCTATATTGAAATCAGGAAGGTTTAGAGACTAGACGGTCACCACCTAAAAGCTGCAAGCATATGGTGAAGGTATAGTCCAGAGAGTGGGGAAACTCACACAAATCTGAAGCGCTAGGTCGCCGGTTCGAACCCGGCCAGTCCCGTTAAAAATCAAGAAAAATTAACAGCAGGAGGGGTAAGCCTAAGTTTTGCCCCTCTTTTTTGCATATCCGCTAACGAATTCGCCCACAGACGAATACTTGCTTGAAGATGAGGACTTACGCAGAACCTCTATACAATCCATCTGAAATCTAAAATCTAAAATCTAAAATCACCTGTTTAAGCCCCACCACAAGCTTAGAGTCAATCTAAAATCTAAAATCTAAAATCTAAAATCTATGATCCCCCGACCCTTTTTTAAATTTTAATTTTTAATTCCTGTTAGTGGGCTATACGTGCGGTATTTTTTGTTATGGTTCCTTTGTGAGTTACATAAAATTTTTATAGGTTTAGATGTGGTTAAGAATCAACTCAAACACGCAGCGTTACAAGCGTTTGAACACTTCACGCAGTTTTTGGTTCCTAGTAGGGCTTTTGACGGCGTGCTGGTTTGGCTATCAGCACGTTAAGAGCGAATTTCAGAGACCCCAAGCTTTGTTAGTTCTAGGTGGGGCTACGGAGCGAGAGGTGTTTGCCGCCAAATTTGCTCGGGCTCATCCTGAATTGCCGATTTGGGTGTCGTCTGGGAGCAATCCGGAGTTCGCGGAATGGGTATTTTCAGAAGCGGGAATTGAGTCCGAGCGCCTGCACTTAGACTACAGAGCGGTGGACACGGTAACAAATTTTACCACCCTGGTAGATGAATTGAAAGCTCAAGGGATTGAGAGCGTGTATCTGATCACTTCTGACGATCATATGCGGCGAGCTCAGATTATCGGCGAAATCGTACTCGGCAGTCGAGGCATTAGTTTTAAGCCTGTGGCAGTTCCGTCTGGGCGAACCCCCGAACCGGTGGAAAAAGCTGTTCGCGACGGCGCTAGGGCTATTCTTTGGCTGACAACCGGTTATACGGGTGCTAACTTCAGCCAAGCCAGAATTGAATAAACAAAGGAAAGCATTGAGCAAGTTTTAAATTTTTTCCCATTCCTTCTGGTTTTAAAACTTGTCTTCTATAGCGATTTAAGACATCGGGAAGACGCTGATAACAAATTGGTAAAAGGAGAGAAGAGAAAAGAAGGAGTAGTTTAAAATTAGTAGATGAACTTCAAAAGCTAAAGTTAATGACCGACCAAATTCTGCCACAAGTTCTAAAGCAAATTTTGAGTGACAGCAAAACGCCGGATGCTGTTTTTTCGGCTTTGATGCCGGCTTTAGGCGAGGTGTTAAATTGCGATCGGGTCTTTCTCTACCTCCGCAATCCTAAAACGCAAATGGGCAGAGTACCTTACTGCTGGCGTCACAACTCGAACATTCCAGAGGTTTGGGACGCAGAATGGAAAAAAGAACCGGAATCTTTAGGGGAAGAAGACCCTTTGTTTGCAGCAGCTTTGCGAACTGAACCTTCGATTTTTGTTGAGGATGTTGAAACAGCAAATCCTGAAGTTGTCAACAAAGATTTTGAGGCAAAAGAGTTCGGACATCGAGCTTTGATTCACGCTCACCTTTGTGCTGACGGCTTATTGTGGGGGGTTTTGCAGCCTTGTAAGTTCGATCGCCCCAGAGTTTGGACTGACTTCGATCGCCAAGTTATCGCAGCAGTTACAGAAAAAATTTCGCCTTTAGCTGTCGCTTATGTCACCGCCTCAGCATCAAAAGATGAGCGATAAAAATCAATAATTTACCTGTAGGGAGCGCGTGGGCAATGAATGAATGTCCACTTCAGACTAAAACCGCATCTAGATCGCGGTTTTAGCCGAATCTCAATACCCTTCCCGGGGGACGAAACACCGTTTCCGCTTCCCCCCTTTTTTAGTTAGGGGGGATCGATGCGCTAATTTTCACCGAAAAGTCTGGTACTAAATTTGAGCGGGTTGTTGCACTAATGGTGAGGTGTGCATCGCCCTAGGGATAGACTTGGTGCACAATTCTTGTTTAAAAAACGCCCCAATTTTGAATGCCCCGACTGCTGAAAATCCCTTGAACCCGACTAATATCATCCTCAGCGCCATCTACTACCACCAAATAATCGCCGGCCCGCAGGCGATCGGTGTAAATTCTAGCTGTTTCTTCGGGAATTCCCAAGTCAGTCAAGGCCTTCACCACTCCACCGAAAGCCGCCGCCGAGACGCCAGTGCTTGCTACGCTAGCCACCAGTGAGGCGCCCAAAGTGCCCGCTGCAATCATCGGCCCGATTCCGGGAATAGCTAAACTTCCGAGACCCACTAGCACGGTGGCTAAAGCACTATTTGTCAGAGTGTCTGCTACTACTCCTGCTCCTGTGTCTAGATTTTTATCGCCCACCTGAGCGATCGTTTGAGTATCGCCTACAGACTCACCTGCATCCCTAGCAACAACCGAAACTTTATCCATTGGAAACCCGGAAGATTTCAATTCTGTCAGAGCTTGCTCGGCATCTTCACGGTTAGAAAACAATCCCAACGCGCGGGTTTGATTGCTTGTTACCATATCTTTCTTCTTATCTCCTGTTAAATTAAACTCAAATTCAAGCCTAATTATTGCGCTTGTTTTCAATCACTTATATTGATATTTTTCGATGTTTATCTTCAGCCTTCATCTATCTGTAGATATAATCTGAGAAACAGCAACAAAAGTTATAAAATCAGCGACCCAAATCGTGCATGGCATTAATCTCGATCGCACATCTTTGAGTCAGCGCTTGCAACTCCTCGCGATCCGAGGAACCGGGCGCTTCAATTAGCTTGCCAATTCGCACCGTCAGCGGCACCGGACGCGGAATTCCCGAACCTTTCGACGAAATCGCGTGAGTTCCCCACAAACTAACAGGTAACAGCGGCGCTTTTGCCTTAGCAGCTATCAGCGCCGCACCTAATTTCGGTTCAGTAATTCTGCCGTCTGGGGTGCGAGTCCCCTGCAAAAATACACCCGTCGCCCAGCCATTTTCCAAAGAGTTTATCGCCGATCGAATTGCACTGCGATCGGCACTTTCCCGCTTGACTGGGTAAGCACCGTAAAGCGTAATTGCCTGCTTCAAAATAGGAACTTTAAATAACTCTTCCTTTGCCATAAATGCCACAGGTCGCCTCATGCAATTCGACAAAATCGGCGGGTCAAAATCGCTGGCGTGATTGCTGACTACTACCACAGGCCCTTCTGTCGGAACATTTTCTGCACCGTAGATGCGGCCTCGAAAGTAAAGGTGCAGCATCGGGCTGACAATTGACCATTTGAATAAATAGTAGAGAAGTAAACTTTCGACGGGTTCGCGACTTTTGCTCACAGAAAAACCTTAAGTTTTAAATTACATCGAATATTAGCCTATCAGTTCAGCAATGACAAATGAATAGTATTTTGAGGTTTGTAGGGTTGCCTGCGCTTGGAAACCGCGTCTACACACACAAAACCCACCTACGTGGGTTAAAGAAGAAGTCCGCCGGCGCGGACGCAAGCTTGTGTAGCGCCAGACTTCAGTCTGGTGGACTATTTCACTGAATGTCGGAGGTTTGCAAAGGCTCAATTTCTGGCCAGCATAGCTTTTTGTCCTTCCGAAGAAGTCGCATAGCCCAAGAAATCCTTAACTGCTTGGCTAGGAGGATCTTTGTAGGCGTAGTACAACTGCCGCTTGTAAGGATAATTACCCGCATCCGGCGTCGCACTGTTGACTGGAACAACGCGCACCGTTCTCTGATTGACTACTTGAGCGAATGTGGCATAATCAATGCCGTTCTTGCCTAAGACTTGCAGCAGGGGAGTTGCCGCATCTCGTCGATCGAGCGTGGTAACATTTGGCGCCGTGCCAAACTCGCTACCTCCGAGCACTTGTTCTTTAAACGTTTGGTGAGTGCCACTAACTGCCGGTCTGTTAATTACTTTAATCTGGGTCGCCGTGCCGCCGACTTTCGACGAGTCTTGAGTATTTCCCTTGAAGATTATCTTGAACTTGAGCGGAGGAACTTATACCCTTACGGTGTCAGAAACCAATACCACAAAATCTGCTTATGGGGGTCAGTTGCGCCTCTATGACGTGCATATCGCCAAGATGTTTGAGGTGACATATTTGGACTGTCAGGAGATACCCAACGCTGGCGGTAGAACTTGGTATTACCGCGCCAGAAATAGTAAAATTGACATGGGGCAATTCAGAATAAACTGTCAGTTGGCTAGCGATATTGCTAATACTTATGGTTTAGGGAAACCAGAGCGTACTGCGAGTAGCAATCCTTTCTCTTAGCAATATATTGGCAGAAATTCACGACAAACTCGTAGAATATTTTGAAAATGGAGCGCGTTTAGTTTGGGTGATTCATGCTAAAGAACAGTAGGTGTTGGTGTATCGATCGTCCCAAGATCTCGATCGCCTGCTCAAGTCCGCTGATTCCTTTGATGGCGAAGAAATCGTCCCCCGCTTTACTCTTCCGATTGCGGAGTTATTTCAAAAACTGGCTTTTTAATGAAAGTGCGATCGGACTGTGAAAAATTGCGAGTATTATTGATAATTTAACTTAGGCAGTTAGTAAGACCGAATCCAAAAATTGCGGGGAATCAGATATTAATATAAAGATACAGCACTTTGCGTGACTAAAAGGTACAGTAACAGCAGTGAGCAAAATAATTTTCGATTTGCTTACTTGAACATAA
>NZ_JAUBQE010000125.1:0-3348 GCF_036701115.1 Microcoleus sp. Pol1C5
TGTCTTTTAAAAGGTAGCACTTCCTCATCTAGATTCCCACAAATCAGTATAACAAACAGCACATTGTCTATAGACATGAGGTAAAGATTGCCAGAGCATGGACGCAGATTTTTTTGAGCGCTCTTCAATATAAAGTCCAACAATTTTACGGGTATTTCGATCGAAAGCTATCCAGAGCCATTGCTTTTTTAGGTTGTTTTTGACAATTGACCACATTTCATCTACCTGTAAAGTCAATGAACCTTTCGCTTTTTTCATCACCAAAATTTTCCCGGATTTATCAGCCTACTTTTTATTTACATAATTCTTAAGCTAGAAAATGGGTTCCCCTGTAGCTCTAGCAATTCCGGCTCAAGAAGTTTTTTCTAAAATCAGTCACTCAATTAAGGATTTAGTTTAGGAGTAAAAGCTGCTTATATTGAGAATCTTTAATCTTCCTGACGACTACAATTTTTACACTTAAATCGCTGTTTGCCGTAATAAGTATTTCCATTTTTAATAAAAAATTGATTTGACAATTAGGACATTCTATACTTTTACTTCGGAAATTTATGTTGATTTAATATTAAACCATTACTGTGCATCACTACCAAAGCATTTAACTACTTGCGGGACATATTAGTAGAGCAAGGATTCCTCGCCCTACTAACAGCCTTAAAGCAGAGTAATTGCAGTCGATGCCGGAGCGCCGATCGAACCTGACCCAAAGCCCAAATTCACCACCCCACCAGTCAAACCGGGAAGATTGTTAATTGTCAGACTAACGCTAGTTTGACCGGCATTAAAGTTCACCGTGCCGGACGAAGGATTCACAGCAAATGGACTAATGCTGTAGTCTACGTTGTTCGCAGGTTGACCGCCACCAGGGGCAACAATCAAATAGTCCACGGAAGCCGAAACCGAAGTATCGCCAGTCCGATTAATCGTAACAACTCCAGAACCACCATCAGCAATAGGATCGGGAGACGAACCGTAAGAGAAGAAAGTCGGAGGCACAGCATTAGAAATCCCTTGATATTCAATGTGCCGCACTAGGTAGTCGGAACCGTCGTTTTTGAAGGAGGTGGCAGCGTAGGCAGCGGTGGGGCTATCGTAGGCTTTAGTGGAGAACCGCAGTTCGTCAAAAGTAGCGCCGCCCAGAGAGTCTCCTACTATCTGGAGTTTGAAACTGCCATCGGTGCGATCGCCAATGAGAGTCACTCCATCTGAAGACACAGTGATGGGTTTTGGAGCGCTCGGAGCGTTGAGGCGAGCGATGTTAAAATTGGTGGCCGGTACCCGAACCCCATTATTAAAGATTTGCAGGAAACCAACTTCATTGCCCTGATCGCCCAAACCAGGACTTGTTTTGGGACTCAATCCACTGAGGTCGATCGTTGTCCTAGTGATGTCTTGGTTATCTGCCCATTTCACCTTCAGCGTCTGAGATTGATTGGTGTTCGGGTTGTGGTTGATTTCCGCCCGAATTTTAGTGGCGTCGGTGAACCAACCATCGTAAGAGGATGGGACGCCAATACCACCGGCACTGCCGTAGCTCAACCAGCTTTTAGGGTTTTCGTTCGTTGCCAAAGTGAGGTTGCTGATGACATTCGGGTTGAGGTAGTCAGTTTCAAAGCCATCAAAAGCTATCCCAGACAGTTTGATGCCTTGATTCTGGGCGGCATTCGGCCATTGTGCGATCAGGTCATTGACACTGCTGTAATTATTGGTTTGACCCAAAGAACCAGTAAGAGCCTGTGCGGGCGTGGGAGTTGGCACCGGGACGACACTACCTCCCAATTCAAAAGAGCCGCTGTCGACGATCGCACCTGGAATGCTGTCGCCATCTTGAGGGCGAGTCACGCCGCGCTGATCCGTAGCGGGTGCGCCCGTGGCAATCCCCTTATCAATTGCCGGACTTCCTGCCAGCAGCGGTCTGACTAAAGCGCCGTTGAGGTTTTGCAAAGGGCCCAGTAAAGGGTCTGCGATCGTAATACTTGCCGTCGCATTGAAATCGCTTCCGTCATTGGGGTTTTTGGCCGGCCACTGAAAATTCCCTCCCCCATCGCTATATTGGGCGGTGACGTGTTGCTGAATGCCCCAAGGGTTTCCTCCGTTAGCCGCTGTATTGTTAGAAAGAATCGTGTTTTTGAGGGTGACATTATTGGCAGCGGCGAAGATACCTCCACCAACCCAGCCTGCTGAATTATCGGCGATCGTCGTGTTGAGAATGGTTGTGGGTGCACCCAGAGTCATTGCACCGCCGAGTTTGTTGAAATCACCAGCAGCATACGCCGTGGAGTTGCCAGAAAACGTACTGTTAGTAATCGTAGTAGGGGCATTTCGCATCCACAGCCCGCCACCTTGATTGCCGGCTTTGTTGCCCGCAAAGGTGGTGTTGGCAATGGTCAATCCCTGGTTGGTGCTGTCGCTCAAAATCGTTACCGCACCGCCGTTTCCAGGATTTCCACCGTTGGGTAGCCCCAGAATTTCGTTATTTTGGAAGGTGCTCTTTTCCAAAATAACCTTGTCTTGGCTGCCGGTGAACAGATAAGCTGCGCCTCCTTCACCTCGACCTTTATTGTCTTGAAATACGCTATTGGTAATCTTAATTGTGCCGGAAGCTTCGCTCGGATTGCTGGCTCTGTCTGTGTAAACTGCGCCGCCAAAACCCCTTAAAAACGGATTATTTTGGCCTGTTGCGTAAACGGCTGCGGTGGTATCGTTGCCGATGAATCGGGAGTTGTCAATTGTCAGCTTACCTTGAAGGCTGTTAATTGCCCCGCCGTTAATTCCTTTGTTGTTGGTGAAGTCGCTGTTGGTGACTGTAAAAGTTTTGAAACTCAAAAAGCCGATCGCACCTGCACCGCGTTCATCGTTAGCGGAGGTGGCCACGTTGCCGTTGAATTTACTGTTGGTAACAGTCAGGGTATTGTTGAAATTACCAAAAATTGCGCCACCGCCTTGATCGGCGACGTTGTTGTTGAACTGAACGTTTTCTACGGTGAGGTTTACTTCGTCGGTTGTGCCGATCGCGCCACCTCGATCGGTTGTTTTGCCGTTAGTAATAATCAGGTTTTTGACCGCAAAATTGGTAGCAGTCGCAACGTTGGCATTGACAAAAAAGGCGCGGGATGCGTTGTTGCCGCTGATGGTTAAACCGGGTGCTGCGGCGCCGTCAATGGTGATGTTTTTGCCAGCGGGAATATCGAGTTGACCGCTGGTGAGAGTAATGGTTTGGCTGGCTAAACCTGGAGCGAAGGTAATGATATCGCCGGCAACAGCGGTGGCGATCGCAGCTCTTAATGAACCGGGCCCGCTATCGCTATTGTTGGCTACTACGATCGTAGCTAAATCACCTTGGTAACT